>JANYLD010000161.1 GCA_025363835.1 Armatimonadota bacterium | reverse complement strand
ACCGCCTCCCCGCTTTGAGCGCCGATCAGGACAAGGCTTTGGCAACCACACCAGTCGAACAGTTACGCGAGCTGCCATTCCTTCAACTCGACCAAGTGACCAGCTCGCTTCACGCGTACCAACTGGCAAAACGCGGCAACTCGCTCCGCGTCATGGCAGAGGCTCTTCGATGGGGCAAACGGGGAGCCCGCATCAACACGATCAGCCCGGGAATTATCATGACGCCACTTGCGAAAGACGAGCTGTCCGGGCCACGCGGCGAAGCCTACCGGAACATGATCGAAAGCTCGGTCGCGGGTCGCGCAGGGACGCCCGACGAGGTCGGAAATCTGGCCGCGCTACTGATGGGGCCGGACGGCGGCTTCATCACGGGAAGCGACTTTCTAATGGATGGCGGAGTCACCGCGGCTTACTGGTTTGGTGGCCTCGCGCAGCCGGGGACTTAGAGAAGACGCAGCTAAGGAGAATTCAGAAAATGGAAGGAAAAAGGTGATCGCCACGCTTCAACGGCAGATCAAGGCGTTCCGCGAGCTGTCGACATCGCTCGCAGTGGACGAGGTGGTAGCGGCCGGGTAAGTCAAGAAGGAGGCAAGCATGGAAACAAGAGAACTCGGAAAGAGCGGATTGGAAGTCTCGGCGATCGGCCTGGGCTGTATGGGGATGAGCTATGGGTTCGGGCCTGCTGCGGACACGCGGGAGATGGTCTCCTTGATTCGATCGGCGGTCGATCTCGGCGTGACCTTCTTTGACACCGCCGAGATGTACGGGCCGTGGGAAAACGAGAAGCTTGTCGGCGAGGCCTTGGCGCCGGTACGGGACCGAGTGGTGATTGCGACGAAGTTTGGCTGGGATATCGACGAGCAGGGCAAGGGGACCGGCAAGTTAAACAGCAGGCCTGAGCGCATCCGCCGCGTGGCCGATGAGTCGCTTTCGCGGCTGCGTTCTGAGGCAATCGACTTGTTTTATCAGCACCGCGTCGACCCGGACGTTCCGATAGAGGACGTGGCGGGAACCGTGCGTGACCTGATTGCGGAGGGAAAGGTGCGACACTTCGGGCTCTCGGAGGCGGGAGTTGCGAACATCCGCCGCGCGCACGCAGTTCAGCGGGTGACGGCCCTGCAGAGCGAGTATTCGCTTTGGTGGCGTGAGCCGGAAGCGGAGATTCTGCCGGTGCTGGAGGAATTGGGAATAGGGTTTGTGCCCTTCAGCCCACTCGGAAAGGGCTTCTTGACCGGGAAGATCGACGATAGCACGACCTTCGACGCTAACGACTTCCGGAACACGGTTCCTCGATTTTCGCCTGAGGCTCGTAAGGCGAACCACGCGATCGTTGATTTGGTAGGTGAGCTCGCTGCTCGGAAGAAGGCTACGCCCGCGCAGATCGCGCTCACTTGGATCTTGGCGCAGAAGCCTTGGATCGTTCCAATTCCGGGTACGACGAAATTGCAGCGATTGGAGGAGAATTTGGGGTCAGTTGGAGTTGAGTTGACGGCGGAGGATCTTCGGGAGATCGAAGGAGCCGCGTCTCTGGCTCAAGGCGCCCGCTATTCGGAGGGGTCGCAGCGGTTCATCGATCGATGAGGAGAAGGGTTTGATATGGATATTAAAAGAAATGGATCTCGGCCGTCTGGAAAGGGGCCGGGGGAATGGTTTACGGGAAACGTGCGGATGGATCCGCTTTTCCAGGCGGATGCGCCGGCGCGGGTGGCGGGGGCGAGCGTTACCTTTGAGCCGGGAGCTCGGACGGCTTGGCACACGCACCCTTTAGGGCAAACGCTTGTCGTGACTTCCGGCCTCGGCTGGGCACAGCGAGAAGGTGGTCCGAAAGAGGAGATTCGGCCGGGTGACGTTGTTTGGTTTTCGCCCGGGGAGAAGCATTGGCATGGGGCTTCGGCGACGGTTGGGATGACACACATTGCGATCCAGGAAAGTCTCGATGGGAAGGTTGTCGACTGGATGGAGCATGTGACCGACGAGGCTTATTTGGGATGATGAAGTGATGATGTGACAGTTCGGGGGCGTTGGCATTGCGTATTGGACCCTCAACCCGGTGGGGCGGGTTGAGGGATGGGAAGCGGTTTGGCTGTCGTAGACTAAGAGAAGATGAACCTTGCTCGGAAGCTTCTCAATCGCGTTCCCGCAAAGCCTGAAGTATTGGACAGGATCGTCTTTGGAACGCTCATCCTTTGGAGCATCGTGGGCTTCTTCTTCGTGAAGCCGGTTGCGAGGCATTTGCTGTTGCTGACACCCTATGCGCTTGGCGCTCTGATGGTCCTTATCCTTTGCGTCGCGGCGTTCCTCAGTGTTCGATGGGCGTTTTGGGGTTGGGCGATCTTTACGGGGTTGGCCGTGCTTTTGGACGCCCTGATCTCCGGAATTGCTTGGATTGCGCCCAGTCTGTTTCGAGGCGGAAGCCACGTCAACCTGACCAGCTTTGTTATCACTGCATTGGAATTCATCTACGTCCTTTGGCGATTGAGAACTTGGACAAAGCGGCCTGAGCCCCAGCCATTGCGAGCTCGGAAGGCGACCTAAGCTGGAGTTCGCCCGACCGGTGCATCAGGCAGAGAGGCCGTACTCGATCGCTTGATCGAGCGACATATGGAGTCCAACGTCCCACGACTCGCAGAACTGCGATTCTCCGAGTGATTCTTTGACAGCAGCGATTTGGCGGTCGATTCTTTCGCGGGCGAAGGACGGCAACGGGGAGCCGGTGGCGTCTCTTAGGGCTGCTTGAGCGCCAAGAAGGGTGGCTGCTCTATGATCCCGATGGCTCTTTTGGGCCAAGGTTGCGAGGACGCCGAATTGGTCTGTCACCAATGTCTTCTCGCCGAGCGCGGCCATAGCGGGAAGGCTTTGCTGCAAGAGCGACCAAGCTTCCTCCAAGTCGCCGCGTTGAAGAGCTGCGCATGCCAGGCCGTAGGTGTGGGAGGCGATGCCATATTTGTCTTCTAGTTCTTTAGAGATTTGGAGGCCTTCTTGGTGCCGGAGGCGGGCGGTTTCGTGGTCGTTTTGGTCGAGTGCAACGGCGCCCAGGCTGTTCAGGGTGGCGGAAGTTGAGTTGCGTTCGCCCATCTCCCGTTGAAGGGCGAGGCCTTGTTCAAAAGTGGCGTTTGCCTTTGCGAAGTGACCCTTGTAGTGATAGATAACCCCAAGATTCGGGAGGCAGATAGCCGCTGCAACCTTTTCACCCGACTCTTGAAGCAGGGCGATGCTTTCCTCGTGCATTGCGCCCGCAGAGTCATAATCGCCCTGGTCGCGGGTGATCAGGGCAAGGTTGTTGAGCGCGCGGGCAAGGTCGGCTTTATCGCCAAGTTCTCTTGCGATGGAGATACTTTCTGCGTAGCGCGCGGTGGCGTCTTTGTAGTCGCTCTGACGCCAGGCCAGGAGCCCCGCTCCGTTGAGGGCGATGGCCCGATCTTTCGTCCGAGCTTGCGTGCATGGGGCGCTTAGGATTGCGCCGAAAGCCTCGCGGCCTTCTGAGAAGTGGCCGCGAATTAACCAATACCGTGAGAGAGCCCCGGCTAGCTTGAGGCCCATCGGGCCCTGCTCAGGCTGCTCCAGGCTGAAGGCCAAGGCTTGACGGAAGTTGTCGTGCTCGTTGTCCATAGCCGAAAACCAGTGGGCCTGGTCCGCACCGAGGAGTTTTGGACGGAGGTCGAGAGCGTAGGTCGCGAAGTATGTGAGATGGTGTGCGCGAACAATGTTGATGAGCTCGTTTTCGACAAGGTGGAAGTGGGCATATTGCTTGATGGATTCGAGAAGCCGGTAGCGCGTCGATTCTTCATCGACTTCTGCGATGGCGAGCGACTTGTCGACGAGACTGTCGAGGAGGTCTTGCATCTCGGATCTTGGATCGCGAATCTCGGATTTGTCTTCGAACTCCAAGCTTGCAACTGCTTTGGCGGCTTCTAAAGTCCATCCTCCGGCGAAAACGGAGACTCTTTGGAGAAGGCTGCGCTCCGGGTCCGAGAGGTGGTCGTAGCTCCAATCGATCGCGGCACGAAGGGTTTGTTGGCGGGGCAGAGCGCCACGGCTGCCGCTGGTGAGGAGGCGGAAGCGGTCTTCCAGGCGGTCCTTGATTTCCCTGGTCGAGAGGGAGCGAAGGCGGGCGGCGGCCATTTCGATGGCTAGGGGAATTCCGTCGAGTTGGCGGCAAATCTCGGCGATGTCGGGCGCGTTTTTTGGGGTGAGTTTAAAGTTGCTGTCCACGCGGGTGGCGCGGTCGAGGAAGAGGCGGACGGCGTCGAACTCGGTTGCTGGGTTTCCGGTTGCGGGTTGCTTGATTGCTTGATTTTTGATCGCCGATTGCTCGATTGGGGATGGGTTGGTTTGGGGCGGCGGAACGGCTAGCGAGGGGACTCGGAGGACTTGTTCTCCTTCGATGTGGAGGGCCTCACGGCTCGTGGCCACGATGTAGAGGGCGAGGCAGTTGGAGAGGAGACTGTGAGCGAACTCAGCGCATGCTTGGGTGAACTGCTCGCAGTTGTCGAGGACTAGGAGGATGTTTCTCGAGGACAGGGACTCGGCGATTGTTTGTTTGAGGGGGCGGTCTTGCTGCTCGGCGATACCGAGGACCTTTGCTGCCGCCTGGGGAATGAGGGCGGGATCGTTGAGGGGAGCGAGGTCGATGAACCAGACTCCGTCCTCAAATCTTGGGAGAGCGGCGTCGGCGATCGCTAGGGCGAGGCGCGTCTTTCCGATCCCGCCTGTGCCGACGAGGGTCACCATCCGGCGCTGCTTCATCCAGCTTAGGACCTCTTTGATCTCGTTTTCCCTTCCAATGAGATCCGTGAGAGGAACAGGGAGATGTCGCTTGGTCTGTTGTGCAGGGCTCGGCCGTGTTGGGAGGGTTTGGCGTTCTTGGTGTCGGAGCTCTTTATAGAGCGCGTCGGTTTCAGGGGATGGGGCGGAGTTAAGGTCGTGGAGGAGGCGCTCTTGGAGTTGGCGGTAGACCACAGTGACCGCGGCGCGGTCTCCGCTCGCGGCGACGGCTTGCATGAGGGCGGTGTAGGCGCTTTCCCTGTAAGGATCGGCGGTGATGAGAAGGCGAAGCCGGCGGGTCGCGGACGTTGGGTCGCCTCGCTCGGCGTCGGTTCTCGCCAGTTGCTCTAGAGCTCCGAGGTAGGCGTTTTCGCGCTGGGTGCGATCTGGGATGGCCCAGTCTTCCAGGCACTCCGGGAGGAGTGCACCTTTATAGAGAGCGACGGCTTCTTCTGGCTTCTTGCTTACTATAGCGGCGTCAAAGGCGATGACATCTGCGGTGGCGCCAGTCATGTCCAGTCGAATCGTTCTTGCGCTTGGCGATAGGAGTCTGTTCGCTTCATCGCCGAGCGCTTTGCGAATATTTGAGAGGCTTTTCCGGAGATAGAAGAGGGATTGAGGTTCCTCGTTGTCCGGCCACAGAGTAGTGGCGAGCCAGTCGCGAGCGGTGTCGCGGTCGTGGCGCAGGACCAAGAGGGCGAGGAGCCATTGCTCTCTTCGTGAGCGCAGGGGCGGCAAAGCTTTGCCGCCTAGGTTGGCGGCAAAGCCGTTGAACAGACGGATTTCGAGGGAGGCTTCCG
>JANYLD010000152.1 GCA_025363835.1 Armatimonadota bacterium | reverse complement strand
TTAGTAGTTATTGCAATTATCGCGATTCTCGCGGCAATTCTGTTCCCGGTGTTTGCCCAGGCCAAGAAGGCCGCTAAGAAGGCTGCTTCGGCTCAGAACAACCGCCAGATGGCACTCGCTCAGCTTATGTATGCTGGCGACTACGACGACACAGTCAGCGTCATGATCAACGGTCCGTACCACGATCTTAAGAATGCTGCTGATGGCGCTCTGACCACCTACGGCGAGCAAAGGACCGACGGTTGGCCCCTTCTCGTCCTGCCCTACATCAAGTCCCGCGGTCTCTTCGTTGATCCGGGTCGAGGCGACGTCAACAAGATCTGGTCTGGCCCTCCTTTGGCGAGCACCGATCCTCTGTACAACGCTACGACGAAGTTCCAGAACACGTACCGCAACCAGTCTCGTTACTCGATGTACGGCATCAACTACCTCTTCGAGAGCCCGCTCTTGATCCCGCCCTCCAAGATGTCCGACGCGACCCCGACCGACTGGATGCAGGGCGAAGCCCACACCACGACCGAGGCGGACGATCCTTCTGGCACGGTGTTCTACACCGAGTCACAGCGCGGTTACATTCCGACGAACGGCACCGACGCCATCGGAACGCTTGACACGACCCGAGGCTTCTTCGGCGTGGAAGCGCCCGGCCTCTGGGACGTTCTCGTTGCATCGACGGTTCCGTACGTTATCTTCTGGAACGGAACGAACTGCTCGGGCGACTGGTGCGGCGATGCCGATCCTGCCGTCGTTGGCCTCCAAAAGAGAACCAACTACGTCTACATCGGTTACAACGACGGCTGCAACGCCACGTTCATCGACGGCCACGTCAAGTACATGAAGGACGCTTCGCTCGCAGCTGGTACCAACTACCTCGCTTCGACGACTGACGGCCTGTACGGCGGCGGCGGCTGCCACATCATCGACAAGATCCACTACCTGTGGAACCTCAACAACAACTACTTCGGTGCGTAAGTTCCGAAAGTGAGTTGACCAGATTGGTTGCCCGGAGACGGGCAGCCAATCTAAAACAAGAGTTCATCTCAAGGGAATAGGGCGTAGGCTTCAAATCGAAGCCTACGCTTTTTCTTGTTAGGGCGGGATGCCAGCAGCACTACGATTTTGATGGCCGAGCACCGGACAGTTTGCGCTGGCATCGTTGGACAACGTCTTCTCGCCCAATCTTCGATGCCACGAACACCATCGACCTCCAAAGTCGGTCCCCAACCAGTTGATTTGGAATTGAGATGCCTCGGTCGTAATCGTCCGTATCAACCAGAGACTCAAGCGTTAGAAAAAGGGCCAGCGATGTCTCCAACTCCTCTCGTTTGCGTTCAAGAACCGCGGCGAAATAAAGAACGACCGGGTTCTTGGGAAACCATTCAACGGCTCTGATGATCAAGTCCTCGGTTCTTGGATCTTGCGCCGCCTCGACGGAAAGGCTGTCCATATACATACCCAGGGCAAGGGCGACTTGAGCCGGAACGAACGAGGGCGGATGATTCAACAACTGATCCACCAGCGACCGCAGCCGTTCCTGCCCTTCTGGATCTCCCAACCCCCGCAGCGTCGTCGCAAGCATCGCTTGCGCGTCCAAGCTCTCTGGCCTTCGCTTGACCTCCAGCCTGAGCAACTCGAGATTCCTCATCGCTTTTGGCTTCACGTCCTCAACGTAACCGTCGTGCCAAAAGTAGGTGTCGGACCGCAGGAGGCGCTTACCGGGCCAGGCGTCATCAAAGCGCGCGTGCCGAATCACCTCGTGCACGACTCCCTCATAGCGAACTTCTTCGTGCGTCCGCCACATGCGAAGGACGTGTATCTCATCGAAAGTGCCCGAAGGCTGCAGGTCTCGACGCACCAAATAGTAACCGCAAACGGGATCGGTCTGGGCGTACGACCGAAGAATTTGGGCCTGAGATGGATCAAACCATTCATCCGAGTCGAGACGAAGGGTCCAGGGTGTTTGGACGTGTCCCAGCAACACATTTAGTGCGGCACTGAAGTCGTTCGGCCAGTCGATCTGCTCGATGCGGGCACCCCGGCTACGGGCAATTTCGACGCTGTCGTCAACCGAGCCGGTGTCCAGGACGAGGATGTTGTCCACGAATCCCTCCAGGGACGCGAGGCACCGGTCAAGACGACGAGCATCGTCGCGAACCATCACAGCCAATGTGATCGCTTGCTGCATCTAAGCCGAAATTATGACGGTTGAAAGACCCGAACAACCGCCTGAAGTCCAAGACAAGTTAAACACTAGTCGATGGCTCCAGGTTCTCGGAGACATTTCGGGCCTCTCTGTCCCCGGCTGGCACGAATCATGCCCGGATGATCCCTGAGTCAGATGATGCGAAGCTTCTTGCCATCGCGCCTCGTTCTCAAGAGTCCGGAGAAGGCGGTCCAGTTGCAGTTCAATGGGATCGCTTTTGAACTGTGTCTATTCGATAGAGGCAATGCTGTAACACGATCGGTTGCCGTGACGGCTGCCCAGCTACGACAAGTATCCATCGATCTCCGCCCAGTCGATCTTGCGCCAATCAAGCTTCTTTACGAAGACCGTCACGTCGTCATAGAAGCGAAAAAGCATATCTGGATAAGAATTCCGGACCTTATTTTTCTTAGGCTCATCGATATGGCCACGGAAGGCCAGGGTCATTCAATCGAACTCAGTTTCAAGCGTCCGAACACTTTCTAGGTGGCCAAGTTGTGATAAGGTAACTACGGTTCCTTTACCTCCAAGGAGAATCGGAGATGACCACCGACACATCAAGGAATGCTGACTCTGCAGCCGCCGAGGCCGCCCGGTCGGCAGCCCAAGCGCCGCGCTCAACAGAGTTGCACGGTGGAGAAGCGCGATATCGCTTGCTTTTAGAAGCAGGCCAGCAGCTTTCTAGCACCTTGGACTCTGTAAAGGTTTGCGAGAGGCTTCGAAGCCTGGTGTCCCGCGCCCTGCCCTGCGATGGAATCGTGGTGTCCTCGTATGACGAGGACGAGGGGCTGATACGATGCGAATACCTCTACTCAGGTGGAGAAGTGTTGGACGCCAGTTCACTGCCACCTCTAGAGTTAGGACCTAAAGGTACGGGCATGCAGAGCGAAGTCATTCGCTCGGGCAAATCCATGCGATTTGGCGACGTCGCGAAGCGCGTCAAAGATCCCAGCGGCACCTTCATGCATGTCGGGTCGGACGGCGTGGTCCACGACGTAAACGGTCCAGAGCCGATTCCGACGAAATCTGCCGTGATGGTCCCGATTTTGCTCGACGGCCGAGTAACTGGTGTGGTCCAAGTGATGACCGACGAGCCTGTTGCCTATTCCAATGAGCATCTAGAGCTTCTCGAGGGCATTGTCTTCATGCTCGGCGCTGCCATTCAAAATGCGAAGCTTTTTGCGCAGGCAAATGCGGAGCTATCTGAGCGTAAGCGAGCGGAGGAAGCCTTGCGCGAAAGCGAGGCGAAATTCAGATTTCTTGCCGAAGCGGGCCCTGCGTTCCCTTGGACGACTGACCCCGACTTTCAAATTCACTATATTAGTAGACGATGGCTGGACATGGTCGGACTCTCGCTGGAGCAAGCAATGGGGAGCGGATGGTGGCGGGCGGTCCATCCGGATGATGAACAGAGCCTCAAGGACGCACTTGCCCACGCGAAAGAACAACGAACCGAACTAAAGGCCGGCCATCGCTTGCGGCTCGCGGACGGGGCCTACCGATGGGTGCAAAGCCGAGCCCAGCCAGACGTGGATGCCGATGGCTCCATCACGCGATGGTTCGGGATGACGTTTGACATTGCCGACCATAAGCGGGCTGAGGCCGATCTCGAAGAAAGAGTAAAGGAGCGAACCGAGCAATTGGAAGCTGCTAATCGCGAGATGGAGGGTTTCACCTACTCCGTTTCGCATGACTTAAGGGGCCCGTTAAGGGCGATCATGTCGACGAGCATCATTCTCCAAGAAGACTACGGCCAACTCTTGCCCGCCGATGCGAAAGATCAATTGGAACGCCAAGCTCGTGCTGCCCACAAGATGGGAGATCTCATCGACGATCTTCTGAAGCTTTCGCGGATCGGACGACAAGAGATATCAAGAAAGGAAATCAACCTTTCGGAGATCGCCACCGAGGTCTTTGGCGAACTCCACAAGGACGCGGACTTCTTTGTCCAGCCCAATCTAAAAATCA
>JANYLD010000088.1 GCA_025363835.1 Armatimonadota bacterium | reverse complement strand
CATGAACCCGGATAAGCTGCGCATGAGTGACGATGCGGTGGAGTTTGCGCGGGATTTCGTCGATGCAGGCAAACCTGTAGGGGCGATTTGCCATGGCCCCTGGCTTCTGGTCGAGGCGGACGTGGTCGAAGAGAAAACTTTAACCAGTTGGCCCTCCTTGCAGACTGACATTGAGAACGCGGGCGGGAATTGGGTGGACGAAGAGGTCGTCGTTGACAACGGAATCGTGACGAGCCGGAAGCCAGACGATATTCCTGCCTTTTGCCAGAAGCTGATCGAGGAGATCGCGGAAGGCGTGCACTCGCGGAGTGTTGTAGACCGGGCGAGCGTACGGTAGGGCCTTGAGCCTTGAGCCTTGAGCCTTGAGCCTTTGAGGCTGAGTCTTGAGTCTTGCCTACGCGGGATGCATGTGGCCGACTATCATGAAGGCATCAACCAAGAAGAAGAGGGAGCCACCCGGGCTCCCACTTCTTTCTTGATTTCCAGCAAATGCCCTTAGGCGGTTGTTGTGCTTGTGCCGGTCGTGCTGGTTCCCGTGGTTCCTGTCGTTCCGGTGGTGCCGCCGGTCGTGGTGTCTCCGGTTGTTCCGGTAGTACCGCCGGTCGTTCCGGTCGTGCCGCCGGTCGTGCCGGTTGTTGTGTCGCCAGTCGTACCTCCGGTCGTGCCAGTGGTCGAACCGCCGGTCGTGCCTCCGGTGGAGCCACCAATGCTACCGCCGCCATCGACGTCCAGGTGGACGTGCTTGGCGGTGAGAACGAAGGTGCCGGGGTTGTAGTCCCCTTCCGCTGAGACTTCGGCGCCAGCGGCAAGCAGGGCGAAGAATTGGTCGAGGGTGACGACGTTGTCGCCGGCTACGAACACGGTTGTGTCCGTCCACTCAATTCTCACCGAGTTGGCTAAAGGAACGAATTCCTCGGACTCGTGGGTCGAGATTCTCAGGAAGCCGTTCACTTGGCTGAACTCGGTTAGGGGGCCCTCGGCTCGTGCGCCGACCGCCTGCTCGTCCGCTGCGGTCAGCACTCGAACTGACTTTGCGAGGAGCGTGCCGCTGACGGGATCCCAGAGGCCTTCGACGATGACATCAGTGCCATCTGCGAGCGTGGGCGGCAAGCCGTCCGATTCGAAGATGTTGGTGTTGGCGTCGGTGCTGACGGGAAAGCCGTTAGCGTTGCCGTGGTGGGTGAGCGCGAACGTGAATGTCGGAGCCGTTCCGGCGAGGTTGGCGACCTTGCCTGGATAGTGGATCTCTTCGTGGCGAGACTCCGTGTCGATGCCCTGGTTGCTGCCTTCCTTAAGCGACACCGTCACCACACTGCCAGTCACGGTCCAGTTGGCGAGGTCAAAGTCGACGATGACGTCGTCCGTGCCCGCCTTTACGGAATGCGGGTTGTCGAAGTTAAAGCTGATGGCACTGTTGCCGCTTCCGTCGGCGTATTGCGCATCGAAAGTCATCGGGGTTCCGACGGTGGCAAGGTGAGGGAAGATTACTAGATTGTTATCCAGCGTAACCTTGGCGCCCGTATACGTCCCAGCCGGGACCGAGCCTTGATTCATGAATTGGAATCTCGCGCCGGTGGAGTCGCGAAGGGTCTTCAGGTCGACGACCGTTCCGGTCGGGTTGGAGAAGACATTCGTCGTCCCGCCGGACGTGATGAGATCGACTCCCTTTACAGTGACCCAAACGTGGTCGTTTGAGCTAAAACTGTCAGTGAAAAAAAGTGAGACTTTAGCCGGACTAGCCGACCCGCCTGTACCTGATCCGCCGCCGCCGCAGCCTGCGAGAAGCGCTGCTAAGCCGACGGCTACAATTACCCTCTTCAATATAAGACCTCCACGAGAATCAAATCTCGATTGAGTGCTTCTTTGACCTTTCTTGCAGAAATATCCCAAAGTAGAAATGCTTGATGCAGTTCCAGATGGAAGGAATACGGTAAATATGCATTGACGCGGGCACGGGCACGAACATGTGGCGCCTACCTGCGGTCACGTTTGGGAGGAGCATTCCATGAAACGACTTATGATCCCACTGGTAGGGTTGATCGCGGTTGCCTGTTCTAAATCGGGCTCGCCTGACACCACCGCAGCGAACAGCACGACGCCTGCAACGGCGCCGAGTACTACGACAGCGGCGGCTGGGGCCACGGGGTTTGCGGCTGTCCAGCCAATTTTGACCGCCAACTGCATGCCTTGCCACGACGCCAAGCACAAGAAGGGCGGGTGGGCTGCGGATAACTTCGCAGACGTCACGGCTCCCGGCAGCGATGGACGACTGATCGTCGCGGGCGATCCGGATAAGAGCCTTTTGGTTCAGGTTATGAAGGGACCGGTTGTGAATCCGAAGTTGCCGGCGATGCCGCTAAACAAGCCGCCTTTGGCTGCCGCCGATCTCCAGAAGGTATCGGATTGGATTAAGGCCGGCGCGAAAGAGTCGTAAGCTTTTTCCTTGAGTTTTTTGTCATCCCGCTCGGGATGACAAAAACTAACCGCGGCTCTCCCGAATGAAGTTCTGTAGCCTGTCGTCGCTTTGGGAGGCAGCGACAGCGCGCCGTTTACGGCAACAAATAATCGCCGCGATAGAGCTGTTTAGCTACTCCCCTAACTAACAAGGGCGCGTCCCAGGATGGCGCGGAAATCTGTAGCGAGCCACCCTTACTGGTGACTTCGACCGACCCGCCGGTTCCCTTGCGGCGAAGGTAGTCCACAGCGGCGGCGCTGGCGCCGGTACCGCAGCCGAGGGTTTCGCCGGCTCCCCGTTCCCAGATTCGAATTTGGAGGCGCATGGGCGCGGTTTCGTGGGCCCAGATGACGCTGGTTCTTTCGGGGAATTGGAGATTGGTCTCGATGAGGGGGCCGATGCGGAGGAATTCCTCGTCACCTGGCAGGACGGCGGGCCAGAGGACGGTGTGGGTGCTGCCGGTGGAAAGAGAGCTTCCGTCTACTTCTATACCGGACCAGAGCGGCGTGCGATTGTAGGTTTGGTCTGCGTTGTCCACAAAGTGGACCGGCACACGGGCAGGCTCGTAGCTGGCGGCATAGAGTTGGGTTTCAACGCAGCCTTCGCCGCAGACTCTGGCAGCAACGTCCTCTCCGTGGTGGTGAATTGTGAATTTCTCGCCGACCCAGCCTTGGAACGTAGCGTGGACGGCGGCGCAGCGCAGGCCATTTCCACAGAAGTCCTCGGTGCCGTCCGGATTAAACATGCGGAGGGTGAGGTCTGGGCCGGTGGAGGCAATGACGAGCAGGCCATCTGAGCCGACTCCGAATCTACGCTCGCTGGCGGAAATGGCGAGTTTGACGAGAAAAGCTTCGTTTTCGCCTTGGGCGAGGCGGTGGGCGTCTTCGTCGTGGATAAGGACGAAGTCGTTTCCTACGGATTCAACTTTCCAGAAAGGGATCGATTTCAATTCAGCGGCTCCAAATAGCATTGGGCGGTGTTGATCGTCTCCTTGAACCAAGACCCGTCTGGAGAGACGAGTGGGAACCACCAAGCACTGGGTCGGTGTCCAGCCTTCTCGAGGCCCTTCGAGGCGATGACCGCGTCTTGTATGAGCTTGAGTCTTCTTAGCTCAGCCTCGAGCTCCAGGGTTCTTCTGCGCTGGTGAATGCACTTGATGTCGGGAGAGTCTACAAGTTCGTCTTGCTTGTGCCAGGAGTCCCTAAGATGCCTCTGGGCTTCGGCCTGCTGATGGATGAGGTCCTCGACGGCGTGGGTGAGTCGCTCTCGTTCTTTCAGGTCCTCTCCTGTTGGCGTTTTTTCGAAGATCGTGGCGCGGAAGTGTTCGCCTTTGGCGCCCTCGGCTGCAACTCGTTGGGCTTTGACTTGCCGGATTTGGTCGTAAAGCGCTTTGCGGTCGGTCCTCAGGCTAACAAGCTGCTTCTCTAGTTCCGACAGGGCGGTGTGAAGCTCTTCGTATTCATCAGCCAGCCGGTTCCAAGAGCCTCCGACGCTTGCATCGAGGAAGCGGATGAGATCGACGGGACGGCGGAGTTGGGCTAGTTTGTCGAGGAGTGCTTGCTGCTCTTCTGCGACGCTGCGCCATTTACGGGCGAAGCTTTGAGCCCACATGTGTTCGACTCCGAAAGGTTGTCTCAGAGGTTCGGGCAGTTGGAGAAAAGACTTGCCAACGTGAAGGGCGTCCCAGGCGGAGTAGCGGACGCGTAAGATTGGGTTGAGATTGAGCGGATGGCCTGCTGCTGCGAGTTGCTCATGCATCGCCCGGCTGCGGCTTACGTAGGAGCTGGCACCTTCGTGAAAGACGAAGACATGCTCTCGGGCGAGCATTCCGATCAGGGTGAGGGCTTTGCCGACAAGCGTGCAGTCCGGACCGAATTTGGCTTCTACGGCGGCGGCGAATTCTTGGAGGCACGTGAGCGGCTTTTTGAAGGTGAGGAATTGGGGGTGGGGCGTCTCGATGACGGCGCCTCTTGTTCCCAGCCGAATGGTGCCGCGGCCGAGGTCGGGAATGACGAGATCGAAGGGGATGGCGCCAGTGCCGAATTTGGTGAGGGCAAAGATCCCGCTGCCTTCCACCGCTGCGTTGTAGGCGGTGCAGGCATGGAGTCTGGTTTCAGAGTTGATAAAAAGGGCGGGTAAGTCAAACCGCGGGAGGGTGTGGGTTTGGGAGTTGAATCTTAGGAGTTCGGTGGTACGGGTTGATTCGATTTCCGTTTCCTCACCTGAACAGAAGCGGCCCATTTCGGGGAGGAGACACTGGTAACAGTCGGCCAGCTTCTTTGTGCCGTTGTCTTCTCGGAGGTCGCAGAGGAAGGTGGTCAGGTTGTCGGTCTGCTGCTCTCCGTCTTCTCGGGATTGACCGAAGAGGCAGTCAAGGGATGTTGCGATAGCCCAATCAAGGGTTGATTTCAACTCCGGCCAAACCTGACGAAAGGAGACGTTGGCGGTGATGGGCGGGCGCTCGTCGAGGGAGGCAACGCCTTTCCAGCCCCAGGCCTCCGTGGCCTTGTCCATGAAGCGAGGTCTCACTCGCTCAAGTAGAGCGATCCGAAGCCCCGCGTGGGCAAGCGTTTCCTTCGTGATGACCGTCTCTGAGCCGAAGAGGGCAGAGAACTCGCCCGCGGCGCTCCAGAGGCCTTTGGTCGTGGTGTCGTTGTGAGGAAGGGCTTTGAATTTTCCCGCTTGGTGGCTGGCGGTTGGGAACTTGGCGAAGTAGTCGGTGTCGTGAATGCCGGCGACGAATTTTCTCGTGTAGCCCAGACGGCGTGACGCGAGGGCGATACCCACTTTCATGGGTTCGTCCCAAAACACTGTTTGCCCCAATGCCAGAAGCGGCGCTTCCGGAGCTATCCGCTCCAATTCAGCCAGGGCCTCTTCAACGCTTACCGTCGGTTGATCCACCCGCTCTCCTACAAATACGTTCATATGATGGACTAAATGGTTCGACTTGGATGCATTTTGTGGGTCTTCGGGTTTTTGTGGAAGATCGAGTTGGTCCTGTAAGGTCTAGTTGAATTCGTTGGGCGATCGTCCCAGCATCTCTTTCACTTGTGGCGGGATGCTGATGGCTTTGCGTTCGGATCCCATGAGGACGTGCCAGGTGTGGGCTTGGGTGACAAGCTGGCCTGCCTCGTTCATGACTTCGTATTCGAACTTGATAGCCGCTCGTTTGATCTCGCTGACCCAGACCCGGACGAGGACGTTTTCATCATAACGGACCTCGCCTCGATAGCGGACGTGGACTTCGACGACGGGGAGGAAGTAGCCGCTTTCTTCGAGGGTTTTGTAGGTGAATCCGCGAGAGCGGCACCAGGTGCCGCGGGCTTGCTCGAACCAATACAGGTAGTTGGCGTAATAGGCGTGGCCCATTTGGTCCGTCTCCCCGTAGCGGACGCGGATTCTCTCTTCAGTGACGGGCGGGTTTTCGATCATGGGGCTTTGGAAGATTCGGGATTCGGGATTGGGGATACGGGATGCAGGATTCAGGATACGGGATACGGGATACGGGATTCCGGATTCCGGATTCCGGATGCGGGATGCGGATGTGAGATGCGGGATGCGGATGTGGGATGCGGGACTGTAGATGCTTTGGAGATGCTGCTGCCTCCATACGCGGACTCCAACTGCCGCGCAGATGACAACCACGTCCCGCGTATGGAGGCTTTTACCCCCTTGCCACATTGAAACTGAGAATTTTTGTCCTCCAAGCGCATCGAATACGGAGTGCACTTGGCACTTGGGGCCGGCTCGGCTTGGCAAAATCTGTGGACGCGCAAGGAAGTGACCTGAGCTAAGCCTCCAGACGGTCTTCATTTGGAGACGGGCGGCGATTGAGGTCCGCGTCTGGAGGCAGTGGCCTGCGCGGTCGCAGGACTGAACTAGAATAGGCAGTGCTTTGGGGGCAGGTTGGCGTTTCTTTTTTAGGGTGGGTTGTCTATGGGGTGTTCTTGGCTCGTCGGACCCAGATGATGCGGGCGGGCATGGTTGCACGGACCCGACGGAGCCGCGCGGTTTTGGGGCCGGTCTTTATGGTTTTGGGCGCTGGCACCCTATTCGGCAGCTTGAGCCTGGTTTCCGCTTTTCGTGGGTTGTCCCCCAACGGTTTGGCCCTTTGGGCTTGGGCGCTGGTTACGGTGGCCGGGGTTGTTTTCGTGCATGCTCAGTCGTTGGCGGCGGTGATGATGGTTAGCTTGGCGATAGAAACCGAACCGACGGGTGGCGGTGGGGCGTCCGAAGGTCGTATAACCGAAAGGAACTCTGATGAAGCAAAAACTCCTTCTCGCTCTTAGTCTCCTTCTTGTGATGGCGGCGTTTGCCACTGCGCAGGACATCGATCCGGCAATGGCCAAGCAAAGCACAGAAATCCTTGCCAAAATGCGGAAGGTCGAGCTGCTGAATCAGATTTTGCCCCTCGTTTTATCTCGAGACCAGATTCAGCAAATCTTGCCTGCGATAGAGCGAGTCCGGGCCAGACTGCGAGAGCTCACGATCAAAGAGCATAACGCTCTGATCCAGTTTGACAAGTCTTCAGAACGAATGATCGACGCCGGGATGAAGGGGCAAATGCCGGACCAAGCCAACGTTCGGAACATCGAGGTTTTCTATGAAGCGGTCGATATTAACCGGCAAGCGCTCATGGGTGAAAACCTCGACAACGTCATGGCGGTGCTGACAAAGGTTTTGAACAAGGGCCAATTAAAGGTGATGGCAAACTCGCTTACGCTAAAGTTTT
The DNA here is from genome assembly GCA_025363835.1 of Armatimonadota bacterium. GTDB lineage: Bacteria > Armatimonadota > Fimbriimonadia > Fimbriimonadales > Fimbriimonadaceae > JANYLD01. The sequence continues at coordinate 5,771 of JANYLD010000088.1, read as the reverse complement.
TCGAGCCGGACGCGACGAGCGACGAGGAGAAGGACGACACGGTCAAGGAGCGGGTCTTTGTCCGTGAGATCCTGCTCGATCCCTTGACCTATGACTTGCTAGTGCAAATGACGAAGTGAGCGCTTCGCGCGTAAATCGTAAATCGTAAATCGTAAATCGTAAATCGTAAATCGTAAATCGCCGGAAGGGAATTGGACAATGGGACTCATTGGACCAATTTGGAGGTCCGGAGTCGGCCATTTAGGATTCACGATTACGACTTACGAGCCTGAGGATTTACTAACCCGGGTGTTCATGTCTGCCACGGCATCCCTCATCTTTTCTCGGAAGATTTCTAGCTTTTTGGCCAGAAGGTCGTCGTGAACGGCGAGGATTCTGACGGCGAGAAGGCCGGCGTTTCTGCCTCCACCGATCGCCACGGTCGCCACGGGGATGCCTGGGGGCATTTGGACGATGGAGTGGAGGGAGTCGACACCCGACAGGGCATTCGAGACGACGGGGACGCCTATTACGGGAAGAGTTGTTAGACTCGCGACCATTCCGGGAAGGTGGGCGGCGCCCCCGGCCCCCGCGATAATGACTAGGATTCCTCTTTGACGGGCCGCCTTGGCGTAGTCGAACATGCCCTCTGGCGTGCGATGGGCGCTGACCACTTGCATCTCATAAGGGATGCCGAACTCGGCTAGCGCCTCGGCGGCGGGCTGCATCGTTTCGAGGTCGCTTTCGCTCCCCATGATCACGCCTACGACGGGGTGGGCCATGGGTCCATTATGGCTTCGCGAGGCTATCAGCCACTCAGTATTCGCGCGCTCGGGTGTTCGGGGGCTCCTTACTAAGCGCTCCCGCCCATCGTTGCGCGATGATCTGGCGACCCGCTTCTAGGGGATGGACACCGTCTGGGGTGTAGGGGACCTTGTCCATGACGCCGGACGGAAAGTCTCCTATGTACTTCTCATTGGGATCGGCGGCGGTTGCGATGTCAGCCGCGACGTGGCTGTTCAACTGGTCTGTCAGTGGCTGGATCGGGCGGCGCATAGGCGGGATCGGTGCGACGAGGATCAAAGCGCGAGGGTTTTGGCTGCGCAGGACCTGGAGAAGGGCCTTTACCTGGTTGGCGGCAGTCTTCGCGTTTCGCCAGAGGAACAGGTCGTTAGTGCCGGCTTGGACAAGAATGATGTCCGCAGATGGTTGCTTCGTGTATACGAAAAGGGTGCGTAAAGTGCCGGCTGTAAATCCTGGAAAAGCATCGCTTGTTTTGCCCGATCCAACGATCCGAAAGGGGCGTCCGGTGGCTTCAAGGGCGGCTGGAAGGGCTCCGTCCGCAATAGTCATGCTCGATATGCTGTCACCGACGACGAGGACCGTTTTTGGATGAGGCACGAATCTGACCGCAATGCTGACGACAGCGGCGGCTGCCAGGCTCGCGGTTATTAGCCGTGGAAGAACCATGTCTATCCTGACTGTCGCTTGCCATTGTAGACGCAGTTTTTGCTGTCGGCAAAAAAAGCCCAAGCGAGCGGATACACTTTCATCGTCTCACTCTTGGAAATGGGTGCAAAGACGCGTCCTCTTATTTTGATTGCCTTGACATCTCCCTATATGAACCGACCGAACAGAGGGCTACATGCTCACTGAATTTGAGGTTCGACGCAAGATCCGGGACATTACAGGCTCCGGGGAATCGCGTGGTCGGCAGGTGCGTATGCTTCTGAAGATCGGGAGGCTTTTAAAGCGGCAGGTCCGATCGCTTACTCAGGCACGGCACCGAGTGTTGGGAGGGGCGGATCGAAATACGCGTGCTCAATTCGACCGGTTGATCTCTCGGGGCCGCTCTCTGCGGGAAGAAGTTCGCTCGGAAGCAGATGAGTTGATGAACCCCCCTAGAATCGGTCTTTATTGACCGGCTTCGGATTGCTGCGTTTCGGAGGGGATTCCAGGAGCCAATTCCTAGCAAGCGTGGGCAAGGTCGCATCCTGTGTCCCGCATCCCCTATCCCGTATTTCAATTTTTTCAAAACGGGAGCGTTTGTGCGTGCCACGCGCGGGGCGGGTTCGCTACGCTTGGGCGAACTCCTAAAGCTTTGCAAGCGTCCAGGAAACCGGCGCCAGCTCAAGGCTGCAAGTCGGTATTCTGCCTATGGAATCAACGATGTCTGAACCAGCTACAACCGTCGAAACTAGAGTGGTTGAAGAAAAACGCCCGCACACCAGTTGGGCGGGGGTGTCCGCCGGGATAATCGTATTCGTGGTCGGCATCGCCTTGTTGCTTGCCACTTTCAAGTGGGCGTTCGATTTATTTGCCGTACCGGCTGAGAGGGCGTTGAACATCCCGGCCGGGAAGCCGCTCGACGTGTCTATGGCAGTCCAATCCTTTGCGGGCCTCATCATCAAGGTATTGCTGCTTCTTGTGATGGCGGTAGTCGGGGCGATTATAGCCAATCGCGGCATCAAGTTGTACACGGATTCACGGCATAAGTGATCCACCGGAGCGGGGGCGTGCCGCCGGCATCTCGGCCTACGAGCGCCTCGCAGGTTGCTGCCCATCGCACACGAGCACGATTAAGATCCAAGCTGAGAAGGCAACCAGCGAGACGCTGGTAGGCCGGGATGCCGGCGGGACGCCCGCGCTCCGGCGTAGCTCGAATTTCCATCCCTTAGCCGACTGCTGTAGCAGAGCATGAACGCGTGTTGGGTGCCGGCGTTCACGGCGACTGGCGATAGGCCGTCGGACTGGGGAATGGTGGCTCTAGTGCTTCCCTAAGAACATCTGGAGCGGAAAAGTTACCTTCAAGATCAGGCTCATCCGAAACTTGGTGGCGTTTGGGTCACCTAGGATGAGGAAATACTCCAAGCCTGCGTTTCCACTGCGCTTATAGGCCAGGTACGCGTTCCAGTCATGATCTTGGAGGACGGCTCGGCCGCTGATCGAGCGGTCGCTACCGAGGTCGTAGTTCGCGGACAAGATGGCCTGTTGGTGCGTTCCCGCGTGTTTGACAACTTGGTAGGTGCTGATGACTTGGAGCATTTGTTTGGGGCGGTAGAGGAAGTTGAGTCCTGCGGACTTATAATCTGCCGCCTCGACTTTGCCGAAGTTGGAGTTCAGGGACCACTGGCGATAGTTGTCGTTCCATGGCCGGGTTACAGCGACGTTGTAAAGGTGGTCCTTGAAGCCGTCGAATTCAGTGGTGCCGTAGCCAAGCCCGATATCCGTGCCACCCCTGAACGCATGATCGCTGGATACCTGCAAGCTGGTCAGGTAGTTGCCTCCTCCGAAGTTCTCCCAAGACTTATAGAAGAAGTTGTACTCCTCCTTTTGAATCTGGCTATGCAGCAGGTTGTGACTTATATCAACGTCACCCCCAAGCCCGTGAAATCCGGTCTGGGGAGCGAAGCCTAGACGGGGATCAAATCTGGATGTGACTGACGAGTATTCAAAGTAGCCTCCGTAATTGCCGTCGCCATAGGAGATGCCGGGGTTATGGCGAACGCCCTTTCCCTCCGCCGTGTCAGCGGTGGCTGCGTTTTGATAGTAGAAGGCCCACGGACCGCGGGCGTTGCGGTATTCCCAGTGATAAGCATCGTTGTTGAGGCCCGGAGTCGACATGTCCGCGATTGCGGCTCGGACACTGGAGTGGGTTGAGATCTGGTTGAAAGCGTCGAGAACAAGGTTGTTCTGGTGGGTGAAATCAGACGTGTTGAGGACCGCCAGGTCGGTTCTGGGACCAAGTTTGCCGTAGACCTTTTCACCCGCGTCAAACGAGCTGATACGTTGGCTTGCGAAGATAGGCGCGTCGTTGGACGTGTGGAAGTATTGTCCGCCCTCAAGAAAGAAAGGCCTCGATTCTCCGGCGAGTCGCTCAAAGTAGCTAAAGTCCAGGGAGAGGACTTGGTTCTCAATGTTGCGGAAGTCAGGGTTGATGGTCCCGGCGAAATCAAGGCCATCAGTTAGGGATGTCTTTAAATCCAGACCCATGTTGGATACTGCCTTGCCTCCAGCCGTGCCACTGTAGTTATAGGGCAGGAATTCGAGGACCCGTGGCGGAGCGGGCGGGGTTTGGACGTTGGTCCAATACGGGGTGTCTTGCACGTGCCCCCCATTGATTTGCTTCCAGGAGGTATCCCGGCCAAACCGCGGAGAAAACCTAAAGACGTCGAAGCGCACATCTCTTGTGCCGCTCTGGGGGAGCTTCATGATGGCCCATGGAATACGAACCTCAGTTTCCCATGCGGTGTCGGTGATGCGGCTCTTGGCGAGGATGGAGCCCATCCATTCGATCTTGGCAGCACGTCCGCCCACGATTTGAGAGTTGGTGGCGCCTCGAGGATTAATCTGGAAGACGTTGAAATCTTGGACATTCCCGAAGGGGTCGATAATGAGGGCGACATCATCGTTGCCGTCAAGGCTGACATTGGTGCGGTACTCCATTGCCTTGATCTCTTTCGGGTTGTCGTCCGGCATTTGTGCGGCGAAGTAGATGTACTTGCTGTCATAGGCCAGATAAAAGGTGCCGGTAAGGGGGACCGCGCCGCCCGAGTTTGCGTCGACCAACCCTTCGAAATGAGGGACGTCCTTCCATTCGGTGGGATCGACGATGCCGTCGATCTTGGGTGGATTGGCCATGAGATAGCCGGGCACTTTGTTTGAACCTTGGTCAATCTTTGCCCCGCTTTGTCCAACCGAGACAGCGGGCAGCACGGCTAGGAGAAGAAAGGCGGCGAGGGGACGCACGCGATGTTTATATCCAGTGGAGGGTTGCATTATTTGAGGGGAGTCCGGCCTGTCAGTGCGAGCGTTTGCTCAGAAACATCTGGAGGGGGTAGGTGATCTTGAGGATGAGGCTTCTTTTGAATTTTGTGGAATTTGGATCCCCGAGGATCAGGAAGTATTCCATGCCGGCGTTGCCGCTCTTCTGGATGGCGACATAAGCGTTGAAATCGTGGTCCGCTTGGACGAGACGGCCGCTGAGGGCTCTGTCATGGCCGAGGTCGTAAGTGCCCGACATAATGATCTGCTTTTGGTCAGTGGTGAGGTGGACGAATTGAGCGGTTAGCCCTAGCTGCAGCTTGTTGAAAAAGCGCTGTGCGGTGTTGAACGAGATGTTCCGGTATTGGGCGCCCTCGATGCGCCCCCAGGTGTAGTTAACCCCCACGTTTTTGTAGGGATCGCTTCGTGGATGGAGAAGTCCGATGGTGTAGGTGTGGTCGTCGGAGCCTTCGAATTGGCTGAAGTCGACATTGCCATTCAATTGAAGCCCCTCTCTTAGGCCGAAGCCAAAATCTCCCCCCGTCTCGCGGCGATAGTCCCCGCCTGAAAAGTGGTCGTATTTGACTCCGTACGTGTCAAATGACAACTCGGCAAGTTTGCCCTTAGGGATCGGGCGATCGTACATATACATGATGCTAGAGCCTCTTAAATTGACCTCTGGGGTGAAACCGAGTCGCGGCAGGAATTTAGGGGAGATTTGTTGGTAGCTGACGTTGACCGATGACTCGTTTTTTTGCCAGTTGAGGTTCGCCGTGCGCTCCTCCCCCTTGCCGCGGGTTGCGTCCTGAGTTGTCATGCCTCTCACAAAGAGCACAGTGGATTTGTTTAGCTGGTTTTGATAGGCGTAGAGGTAGCCCCGGTTCTTTATGGTGGGGGTGTCTTTCACCGCGCTGGAGAATCGCATTTGGCTGATGTTATTGGGCTAGTATTGCCAGGTGGTTCCGAAGTCGTTCTCAATACCGCTAACTTCGGTATTGAAAACGACTTCGGAACCACCTGGCAATACT
>JANYLD010000086.1 GCA_025363835.1 Armatimonadota bacterium | reverse complement strand
AAGGCGTTGGGCGGACTTTGGGCCGACGCCCGGAAGCCGCTCCAACTCGGCGATCAGCTCCGCCAATGGGCGGGCAAAGACCATTAGATATCGAGGCCGGGGATATTCGGGACGATCGACTGGACGCGAGCATTTCGAAGCTCAATCGCAGAGGAAAAGCCAGCCTTGACCGTGCTCACAATCAAGTCCTCAAGCGTCTCGATGTCTTCCGGATCGACGACTGTCTTATCCAGCTCGATCTTCAAGAGCTGGCCGGTGCCGTCAAAGAGCGCCTTGACCGGGCCCCGGTCGATCTTGATTCGCTCTCTTTCGAGCTCCTCTTCGAGGTCCTGGGCGCGCGCCATTGCCGCCTTTGCCTGTTCCAACGCGGCGCCAAAGCCCTGGCCGCCAAAATTCCTGGGAAGTTTCATGCCTATTTCCTAAACAGATCGTATGATCTAAATCGTTTCAAGGGGCGCCGAGAATGCCTCTCGCAAGCTGCTCTAACCGTTCCCCTTCCGCGGGTAATTCTACCGCTTCGGACTCCGCGTGTTCGCTCACTTTGGCGACGACAACAAACTGAACCGTCCAATCCTGCCCCGCATGCGCCCGAACCTGTTCCAAAATGGCTGCTTGCCGCTTTGGCACGTCCACCACCCATACATGGTCGAGCTGCCTCTCGAACTCCACAAAGAGCACGGTGCCGTCGATGCGCCCTTTGCTTGCCTCCAACCTCATCGCCATCGTTTTGGACATCTCGCCTAAACTCCGGCGCACGTTCGTCCAGAGGTCGTTTGAAGGCGGAAGGGCCGGTTCAGGGGCGGGCTTTTCAGGGGAAGGAGACTCAACGGGCGCGACCTTCTTCTCCCCGTTGGTCTTTGGAACTGTGGTCGAAGCCGCAACGGCCTTTGCCGGCTCGGGTGCCGGGCGAGCAATCGGGGCAGCCGGCGCGGCAGCAACGGCTGTGGGCCCCACGGGGGCATTAACCTGCCGCCCAATTCGTATCAGTTCGGCTTCCAACCAGAGCCGAGGCAAACTCACGTCTCGGATCGCCTTATGCGCCTCTGCCACCGCAACCCGAATGGAAAGCAAAGCTTCCTTCCCTATCCGAGCCGCCGTTTCATGCAATGAAGCTTCCCGTGTCGCATCCTGCGCGCCCAGATCGACCCCGTAAGCCGCACGGGTCAGGTCTCCGAGGCGGTACTCCATAGACTCCAACACGGAACGGGGGTCTCGCCCAATCCGCCAAGCCTCTTCCATCAGGTTCATCAGAGCCGCCGGATCGCCGTCTCGAATGGCGGCAAGCAAACCGTCCACCAGTTCTTCAGGAATCAAGCCCAGCTGGTCATAAACATGCTTCAGCGTGATGGGCCCGTCGGAGGTGATCATCGCCTGCTCCAACAAGGTCAAGGCGTCCCGATATCCGCCATCCGCCATTCTCGCAATGGCCGCCAAAGCAGCCGGCTCCGCCTCCGCCTTCTCCTCGCCCACCACATATTCCAGCCGCTTTGAAAGATCGCTCAAGGTGCCCCGGTGGAACTCGAATTTCTGGCAACGTGACCGGATGGTCGGAGGCACCTTGTTGTATTCAGTGGTTGCAAGAACGAAAACTACGTGAGACGGTGGCTCCTCAATCGTCTTCAGCAACGCGTCAAACGCCTTGCCCGACAAATCGTGGACTTCGTCAATGATAAAGATCTTATAGCGGGCAACCGTCGGCTGATACTCGGCCACCTCCACGATTACTTGCCGAACATCGTCCACGCCAGATTCGCTGGCCGCGTCCATCTCATAGACGTCCATGCAATTGCCGGCGGTTATCGAGACGCAAATGTCGCACTCGTTGCACGGCTCGCCGGTCGGCCCCCTCTCGCAATTGAGAGCCTTTGCCAAAAGCCGGGCAGAAGAGGTCTTGCCCGTCCCGCGTGGACCGGTGAACAGGTAGGCATGAGCGACCCGCCCCGATGTAATCGAGTTTTGCAGCGTTCTGACAACGTGATCTTGTCCGATCAGGTCGCTAAACGTTTGGCTACGGTACTTGCGGTAAAGAGAGAGATGGGCCAAGGGCCGAGACTCCAAAGCTGCCGGGAATGGTGCGTCGCACAGAGAACCGACTTACCGTTGCTACCTTCCGGTCCTGGCGGGGTTCACCGGCCTACTGCCGCGCAGTTCCCGGCGAGCTGCTTTGAGTTTAGCACCTCGCCGGGCCTTTAGAGTCTCTTGCCCTTGTTTAGTTTCCGCCTCCGAGCGAATTGATAACTGCATTGGCAGCCGCCTTCCCGCCCGGCGCTGCCCCACTGCTCGTCGAAGCCGATGTCGCGCCCGAATTTCGAAGCGAGGGCACCATGATGACATCGTCCAACGAGTCGGTCGGAATAGCCGTGTCGTGATAGTTCTTGGTCTTCAAAACCGTGACCTTGCCCGCATAGGCGCCCTGTTGTAAAAGCTGATCTCGAGATATTTCCAGCGTTGTATAGACGACCCGCTCGTTGTCCGGCCGCGCGTCCAACCGCAGGAAGTTGCTGTCTGTCATGCCTTCGCCGTTCCAGCCAAACTTGTCCTGAATGTGTGGCGGCGCGCTTCGAGGGTTGTAATAGAACTCGATGAGGTACTTGTCGCCCGAGAACGGATACATGGTCGGATCTTTGCTCATGTCGATTCGTCGATTGAACCGCCTGTTTCGTACGAAGAGCTGGTCCTGCATGTAGGTTTCGTTCTTTGGAGGATCGAGCTGCACGCTGGTCGCCATCGCATCCCAGTCCATCGAACCGGGCACCGAGTGCGGCAAATTGGCATCACGGAGGATCACACGAACACGAGTGCCGACCGGCAAGACGTTCCAGGTGCCTTCCACTACGATGACCTTAGGCTCAGTCACCGTCACCTTGGCGCTGAAACCTACATCGAAGGGGTTCTTCGTGTCGTAGTCGCCAGATGCGTACCAACCATTCTTCTCGGCAATGTTGCCACGCTGGACAAGACGAACGACGGTCGTATCGATGTTGTTGATCAATGTCTCGAGGTCGTTCCTTGCCTCATAGTTCTTGTCCTGGTTGTAATCTTGCTGCGCTTGGTCCTTCAGTTTGTACAGTAACTGCAGAGCTTCTTCCGGCTTCCCGTCCCGCTCCAATGCGTTGCGCATCAAATTCTTTCGGGCCGGAGTAATGTCGGGGTGCTCGTTCGCGATCGAAAGCCATTTAACCGCCTGCGGGTAGTCGTCGTCAATCTTGTGGTACCAGAGCCAAGCCTCTTCGTAGTAGAGTTCGTAGGTCTCGGAGTTATTAGCGCAGCCTTCCTTTCCAAGCGCAAGCGCCGTCGGAAGATAGCGGCGGTCGGATCGCTGCTCCTCGTCCGTGAAGTTGTAGCCGATGTGCCACATTCCCGTGCTGTAGACGTCGATGTTCTTGGGGTCGAGGATCGTAACAAGCCGGATAATCGGCAGGACAGCGTCGTAATTGCCGGTCTCAAAGAACGTGTCGCCTCGCACCCAAAGCATGCCGGCAAGGAACTCTCGGAAGCCAAGCAGTTCCAGGAACGCCTGGTCGGCGCCGAGTCCGCTGGCAAGCGATTGCTTGCCCAAGGAGTAATCACGCGTCCACTGGGGATGGATGATCTGGACGTTAAAGAACCCCTGGAAAACGAATAAGATCGCGGCGATAGCCAGAAGCGTTTTCTTCTTGCTGTCCTTCACGCTTACACCTCCCTGCGATCAAACACCACGATGCCCAGGATGAGCAGAATGGCGATGTACATGAAGCCGTAACCCACGGTCTTCAGGTAGTAGCTCGCCTCATTCTGAATAACAACCCCGGGGTGGAGGATCGGGTTCTTAACGTCGTAGTTCGCAAAGTTCGGGAGAATGCTCGTGATCAGCTTGGCCATCGTCTTCATGATAGGGGCCGTCTGTGGGTTGGTGGCAAAGGAGTCGTAAAGTGGGTTTAAGACAGTGCCGACCAGCCAGAGACCGGTTGAGATGAAGAAGTTGACGAGGGGGGCAACGAACGTGGAGAAGAAGATCGCGATGGCGGCCAGAAGGGACATCTCCACCAGGTAGAGAATCGGCTGCTTGGCAACCTCGGCCATCTTGCTTGCGTCCGGGTGCTTGAGGAACCAGAACATGACGAGTGATAGCGCGGTCATGATGCCCATCATCAGAGCCAGCGCCAAGACTGCGCCGAAATACTTACCGAGCAAGAATTGCCAGCGCTGGACCGGTTTACATAAGATCGTATAGATGGTCCTTCGCTCGATCTCGTTTGGGATCATGTAGATCGTGAGAATGATGGCGATGAGGGCGCTTGTGAAGCGGATAACGAAGAAGATTGTGCTGATCATCGCGCTCATCTCCGACCGAGCGGAGAGAACTCCAAGCGCCGGAATGATGCTTAAAAGCAACAGCGCGATCAACAGAATGACGAGCAATACTTTGCGGCGAATCGCTTCGCCGACCGTGGATGAGGCAATAGCCCAAATGGCGTTCATAACTTAAACTCCGCCCTCCGCAGCAAGTTTCGGCGCTGCGCCGGGTGTGGCCGCCCGGACCGTCTCGACGAACAGGTCTTCCAAACGCTTCTTGCGAGGGACCATGCTCACGATGCTGCCCTTGGCGCTTCGGACGGTGTCGACAACCGCGTTAACGTCCTCTTCCTCCGGCATGTCAAGCATATATCCGTCGGAAAGGTTGTGGAGAGTTCCACCGGTGGCAAGCTTCCTCGCCAGGCCCTCGTCGATCCCCTGGAGCGTGATTTCGATTCGGCCGCCTTTTAGAAGTTCCGTAAGCCTTCCCTGCCGAGCGATTTCCCCTTTATGAATGATTGCTACTCGGTCGCAAATAAGCTCGACCTCGCTAAGCTCGTGGCTGGAAATGAATACGGTTCGTCCCTCATCGCGGAAGCTGAGAATCAAGTCTCGGATCTCACGGTGAGCAATCGGGTCAAGGCCTCCGGTCGGCTCGTCGAGGAAGAGCAGCTTAGGATCGTTCAGGAGGCTTTGGGCGAGGCCAACGCGCTGCTGCATACCCTTTGAATACTGGTTGATCGTCTTGCTCGCGTCGCCCGCCAGGTTCACCCTTTCCAGAAGCCTCTGGCACTTATCGGGGTCGTGATTTCCGAACAAAGAATCATAGAACTTGAGCAGCTCAAACCCCGTCATATGCTCGTAGTAATACGGCCTTTCGGGTAGGTAGCTGATCACGCGGTGAACGTCCATATCGCCGATCTCTCGGCCGAGGACGTAGCCTTCACCGTGAGTCGGATAGATGATGCCAAGCAGCATCTTAATGGTCGTTGTCTTGCCCGCTCCATTGGGGCCCAAGAACCCAAAAATCTCGCCTTCCTCGACATGCAGGTCGAGTTCGTTTACAACGTTGATCTTTCCAAGTTGACGCGATCGATAGGTTTTGGTGAGTTTCTTAGTTTCAATAGCCGCAGCCAAGCGGTCGTACCTCCAGTGGTCTCGGGGTGCCGGATTATACCTACGCCCCTTAGCGTCGAGCCAGTTTGCGGGGTGGTGTCTCCAACGACCAAAAGCAACGCAATACCCCCGCACTCAGTGCCCGTAAAAACGTTATTCCTAAGCTAAAGCGATATGTTGCTCCTGAAAGCGCAACATCTTTCGTCGCGCGCATTTTTAAGGGACCGTTATAGTTTCAACAAGCCAACGGCATAACGTTCTCGCTACAGCGCGCCAAGCGAGCTTTGAAGAACGAGGTCCTGGCGTAAGCCTCGCGGGAAGGTGCTTTGCTCTCCTTTCAACCTTCCCGCGTTTTTTCTTTTTCCCTACGCCCCGCGCGCAGCCTGAATGAAGTCCCGCATCATCACCGCCGACTTGACCCCTGGCTTCTCCTCGATCCCAGAGCTAACGTCCACCGCATACGGCCGCACCATTTGAATGGCCTCCGCCACGTTGTCTGGGTTCAATCCACCCGCCAATGTCACTGCAACCGGACACTTAGCTGTAAAGATCGTCGCAAAGTCCAAATCCAACCGTACGCCCGTTCCCCCATGCTGGTCCGGGTGGTGCGCCTCAATCAAAATCCCGCGAATAGGAAACGTCCGGCGGTTACGCAGATGAACCCTGGCTGCTTCGAGGGCCATGTCCGCCTGCGTGCCTTCCGTAAACCGCAGAGTCAATATCCCCGCCGGCAACACTCCCCCCGCTCGAGCCGCATCTCCTTCTTGCTCAAATTGGACCGCTTGAAAACCAGGGTGCAAAGTGTTGACAGAACCGTAAACAGCCACGCAAAACGTGTAGGGCGATGCCGAGCCGACAACCCGGAGGATGTCAGTATTGTCGCCCACATACCGCGGACTGGAGGGTTCAAAGACAAACCCCAACGCGTCGGCGCCAAGCTCGATCGCCAACTCAGCATCTTCCCGCCTCGTCAGCCCGCAAATCTTAACCCGGCTCACCAGCCCATCACCTCTTTCACCTTCGCCTCGATGTCCGGCGCCGCGCAGAAGGTCGTCCCGATCAGCACCGCCCGCGCACCTTCATCTTGCACACGCACAACGTCGTCTAGCGTCTCCAGCCCGCTTTCGCTCACGGCAAAGGCCTCTGAAGAGATCATGGGGAGAATTCTGTCTGAGGCAGTCAAATCCGTTTTGAAGGTGGCAAGGTCCCGGTTGTTTACGCCAATCAAATCGCATCCTAGCTCAATCGCAATCTGCGCCTCGTCCTCGGTGTGCACTTCAACAAGGGCATCCATACCGAGCTCCCTTGCCAATGCGCGCAACTCCGTTACTTGTGCCGGTTCGAGGGACGCAACGATTAAAAGGATTGCATCGGCGCCCCACGCCCTCGCCTCGTAAACCTGATAAGGATCGTAGAGAAAGTCCTTCCTTAATACAGGCAGCGCGGTCGCCGCGCGAGCCAGCTTCAGGTTGCCTTTGCTGCCTTGAAAATGCTTTTCATCAGTAAGCACGCTTAAGACATGTGCGCCGGCCCGCTCGTAAGCCATTGCGATTTCGGCGGGATCAAAGTCCGAGCGAATCAAACCCTGAGACGGACTCGCCTTCTTGACTTCCGCAATGAGCCCCATCTTCGGAGGAGCCATCTCCAGCGCCTTTTTGAACCCGCGCGTTGCTCCAGCGGTCTTGGCTTGCTCCATGATGTCGGACAGCGGCATGGTCCGCTTGGCCTCCTCCACCTCTATGCGCTTGACATCAAAGATCCGCGTCAGCGCATTCACAGTGCCTGGCTCTCTTGAACGTACTGCTCCAACCGCTCACGAGCCGCGCCGCTTGCTACCACTTCTCGCGCCAGTTCTGTCGCAGACTTCCGTTCCGGAGCCAGACCCGCGATCCAAATTGCGCAGGCCGCGCTCGGCAGGGTCGCCGTGCAGAGCTCTGAATCGACATTCGTCACAGAGTCACGAAGCCGAACCGCGTTCTCCTCCGCCGAACCACCCGGTTGAATGACCTTGCGGTCAACCGGCTCGATCCCAAAGCCTTGTGGTGTAAAGATGCCTTCTGTAAGCTCTCCGTCCCACAGCAGCGCAAAGCGGGTTGGCGCACAAGGAGAAATCTCGTCGAGGCCGTCTTCGCCGTGGGCAATCAAAGCTCGCTGGGTTCCCAAAAGCATCAGAGCTTCTGCCATCGGAAAAGCCAAAGAATGGTCGTAGACGCCCACTAGCTGCCGCAAAGCCCCCGCCGGATTGGCAAGCGGCCCGAGCTGGTTAAAAACCGTCCTAAACCCAAGATCCCGCCTGGCCTGGCCAACATGTCGCAAAGCTGGGTGATGCGCCGGAGCATAGAAGAACGCAAGTCCAACCGTGCCAAGCATCCTCAAGGAGACTTCCCAAGTCGGCTGGATCTTCGCACCGAGGGCCTCCAAGACATCGGCGCTTCCGATCTTGCTCGTCACCCCCCGATTCCCGTGCTTTGCAATCCTCACTCCCGCCGCAGCCGCAATAAACGAGGAGGCCGTAGAGATGTTGAAGGTGGGGGCGCCGCCACCCGTTCCACATGTGTCGACCAGGTTGTCGTACGGATGGGGCAGCGTATTTGCGTTGTCCCTCAGCACGCTCGCAAACGCAGCCAATTCCACTGCCGTCGCCCCTTTAATCCGCAGGGCGGTGCAAACGGCGCCCACCTGAGCGTCCGTCGCCTCCCCACTCGTGAGGTAGCACATAATCTCGCGCGCCTGCTCCGAGGCCAGGTTCTGCCCCAGCAGCAACGGATCCATCATTAAAGGGAAAGACATCTGGAGTCAGTTTACAAGGGGATGGAGGCGGACGGCGTTGGGCGTGACGGCGTTACGGCGTTACGGCCTTGTAAATGGCAGACACGTCCCCCAAACGGGCCGAGATGACTCACCTGACCTAGTCTGGTAGTTCATAACGTCCCCAACGCCGTAATGCCGGTCATGCCGCAACGCCCTCCCAGAGTGTAAACTCCCTCCCACATGGACCACCCAGCCGTCCAAGCTGCGACGACCTATAACGGCGAGTACACCGCCCTGCTCATGCTCATCGCCCTCGCGGCGATCATTTGTGGCGCCATGGTGACGCTCAGCTACGTTCTAGGTCCGAAGAAGATAACGCCCTACAAGCAATCGCCTTACGAGTGCGGTGTGGCCCCTCTTGGGGATGCAAAAGAGCGGTTTCCGATCAAGTTCTATCTGGTCGCCATCGTCTTTATTCTCTTCGATATTGAAGTCGTCTTCCTCTGGGGCTGGTTCACCGCTTTTCAGAAGTACGGCACGCCTTTCCTCGTCTTTAGCTTTTGGGAGTTCATCGTTTACATGCTCACGTTCATCGTCGGCTACGCCTACGTGATCCGCGTCGGCGCGATCAACTGGGACGAGACCATAACCCTAGAGCCTTCAGCGGAGCGGACCGAACCACAGTCTGCCCGGCCACTTGAACGCAGCGCAGCCGGTGCCGGAGGCGCGCACTAAATGCCGAACCCGATGGTTGATACCGAACGGATGGAAGTCGTCAAGGTCCGCGAGAAACTGCCTAACGCCTTCATCAAGCCCAAAGAGTTCCGAGAAGAGACCTTCATCTGCGTCAAACGCGAGATGATCCGAGACGTCATCGCCCTCCTTAAGAACGACCCCGACCTTCAGTACGACTACTTCAGCGAATGCCTTGGCGTCGACTACAGCACCTGGGAGCATGAGCGAGACCTGGACGAGCGCTTCGAGGTTGTCTACAACCTGATGTCGCTCAAGCACTCCTCCCGCATCTTCGTGAAGATCGGAGTGAACGACGGCCAGAAGGTCCCCACCCTCAAATACATCTTCCTCGGCGCCGAATATCCCGAGAAGGAGATCGCCGACCTCTACGGCGTGATCTTCGACGGGAACGAACTGGCCAAAGGAGAGCGATTCCTCCTTCCAGACGATTGGATCGGCTTCCCCCTCCGCAAGGAATATCCCCTCGGCGGCGAAGACGTCCTCTTCGACAAAGGCGAGTACGGCCCCGCCGTGGAAGACGTGTCCATGCCCCACGCCGGTGAAAGCTTCGAAGGCAAAACCGGTTCCGAAGACGTTAGCGGCCGGTGACGACATGAAGCCCGCTAACCTTGGAGCCCTTGTTGGCGGCATCTGGGGGATCCTCCTTTGGTTCGTTCCAGCGTTCTTTCCAATCGGCGCCCATGCAAAAGGGCAATACGGGATGGGTGTTTTTGCTACTTTGCCGACTCTCGCTATCTGGGGTGCCGTTATCGGAAGTGGAATGGCTAAAACATGGCAGAGCCGAGGCTGGCGTACCGCCTTCGTCCTCGGCGTTATCTTCGCCGGTTGCTGGACCATTTACGCAATTGCCCAACTAGATCTCATCTCGTATGTCGATGTCGCTTGGGTCTGGGCACCTCTGCTCGCCGGACTCGTCCCTTTGGCCAGCTTCTTCGCCGAATGGCTGTAGGTCCAAGGTCAATAACTGCGCACCCATAACCATTCGCCGTAAAATATGTCCGTGAGCGTTCCCAAGGAACTGGAAGGAGTTCTAAGCATCAATCCCAACATCATGAGCGGCGTAATCTGCTTTGTAGGGACTCGTATTACTGTTCAGATTCTTCTGGACAATCACCGAGCGAGCATTTCCCTTGATGAGTTTCTTGACGCCTACCCCGATCTCAGCAAAGAGCAAGTTCAGGCTGTGATCGATTGGGATGACCAACGAACAAACCGTCCCTCAGTCTAAATATGAATTACGTAACGTGCGAGCCGGACAACGTTAGCGTCGTTCCTTCTCGGGAACCTATCATTCGCGAACTGGCGTTGGACCGGCTGTGAAGCGGGAGAGAAAGTTTGGCATCGCTGTATTCGTCCTCATCCTTTGTGGACTCGGATCGTACGAAGCTTATTTCAAAGATGATTTCACCCTGTCGCGAGTCGCCAAGAGTTTTCAAGAACTTCGGCATCCCGCGGGTAGCCGGCTGATTGCCAGGTCTAAGAATCTTGGCTTGCTCTTGGGCAACGGGAATCACTGCGACTATTTCGTAGGCGAGCTTAGGACATCCACATTGAGCCAATCGGAAATCGAGGACTTCTACGAGGGCGAAACCGTTCTAAACCCTCTGACAAAGAGGCACGAACACATTTTTCTCGCATTTAGGTCATCCCCAGGCAAATTTGAGGCGGAGAGGTTCGACAACCTTCCTTACTCAGATGACGCTGCCTTTGAGAACGCCATGGCTCAGGCACCGGCCGGGGCTTACATCGTCTTCTTCTTCGCTGGTGGCTACGGACCGGGCTTGGACATGCGATGCAGCTAGGAGAGGCCGAGAAGCCCACGAAGATTCAAGGCACCGCCAGCAACAATGCTAGTACCGCGCCAGTCAAACCCCTTGCACAATAGAAGAAGCCATGCTGAGCGGACAAAACTTGCATTTATCTCGTCTTTTCCGAGTTGCGCTACTTTGCGCGTTGCCTGCTCTCGCAGCGCAATCTTTCTCCCAAATCGCTCCGATGGGAAGGCCGGACCCCGACAATCTTTTTCCCCGTCAAGGCCACACGCCTGAACTCGTATCGGTCTTTGACATGCGGCAAGACCACAGAGGGGCGGACCGTGTTCTTGCCGAAAGCGTTCAAGGCCTGGCCAACAGTGAGGCGCTCCGGCTAGACAAGATCTTCCTAATCATGAACGACCACGATGCGGAGCAACTTAACTACCTGATCCACGAACAATGGGTGCTCAGCGCGGCCCACATCGAAACGATGGAACAGTTGCTTCTCCGCGAGCCGACTCGGGACGCCATCGTCTTCGACAAAGCCACCCTCGGCATCGCCCCGGCTCTTGCGGGATGCGAGCACCGGCTACTTGTCGCCGACCCTCGGTTGATCGCGCAATTTCATCTGATGGTTAAGGACGACTTGAGAGGCCGGTTCAAGACAGCTACCGAAGCTTCCAGCTGGCTGCTGGACCAATTCCCGAGACAGGTCAACCAGCAGATCATCTCCTTAAGCGGCAGCCTCAACTTGGTCGACTATCAAGTCGCCAACAAAATCGTCGGCATGCGGGTCGAGGATCTCGGATCGAATGAAATCCAGAACGAGCTCGTCACCAAGTTCGACGCCACTATTCCCTGCCTCGGCAATATTCCAGGCGGGCAAAGGGGCCAGACTATCATCGATAACCTCAGCCGTGGCGCTAAGTTCTTGGTCCCCACTGACAATATGGGCAACTTAAGTGTTATGTCCGCCTTCATCCCCACGTCGGGCAACTTCAGTGAGCAGGCCAACAGCGGCGCGGTCCACCAACCAAGAGCTCTCTCCGGTAGCGATCCCTACACCGGCGATCCGACTGGAATGGCCTATGATTCACGTCCCTGGGTGCAAGCTACGCTTGGATTCGTTGTATCGAAGGAGCTCGATCCTCTCGTCATGCAACTCGCCCCGCCCCTTGCTCCAAAGCACTTCGACCACGCGCAGTCATTTAAGCTCGGCTTTATTTCAGCGGACGTGTATGGAAAGAGCTATGGCACGGATCGAGACCGGGTGTGGTCGGACTACCTGTGGCTGAGCGACCAAGTTCAGCGCCGAGCGCACTAACTCTTTTTTTTGTCATCCCGAGCGAGTCCCCGAGTCGAGGGACCTGCCAGGAAGCGACGTTGTGTTGGTACGATCATTCCGAACTTACAGTCAGGTCCCTCGATTCGGGGACTCGCTCCGGGATGATGAAAAGACCGGAGTTGCTACCCGGCTTTGCGGACCATTTCCTCGGTCATGAGGATGGGACTGAGGTCGTTGTCGATGATGCCGTTGGGGACCACGACTCGCTTGACGTCAAGGTTGCTCGGGACCTCGTACATCACATCTAGCATCACCTGCTCGATGATCGCGCGGAGGGCTCGGGCTCCAGTCTTACGCTTGATCGCCTCTTTGGCCACTTCGCGCATCGCGCCTTTCTCGAAGATCAGTTCCACGCCGTCGATGGCGAAGAATTTCTGATACTGCTTCAAGATGGCGTTGCGTGGCTCGTTGAGGATCGCCACCAAAGCGTCCTCGTCCAGCGTGTCCAAGGTTGCAATAACTGGCAATCGGCCGATAAATTCTGGGATGAGTCCGAACTTAAGAAGGTCCTCGGGAAGGACGTTGCGCAGAACGTTCGGGTCTCGCTCGGTTCGGCTCTCGGGATTGGCTCTAAAGCCCATCACGTTCTCTTTCATGCGCCGGCGGACCATGTCCTCGATGCCTTCAAAGGCGCCGCCACAGATGAAGAGCACGTTGGTCGTGTCGATCTGTATGTATTCCTGCTGCGGGTGCTTTCGTCCACCCTGCGGGGGAACGTTGGCCACGGTGCCTTCCAAAATCTTGAGGAGAGCCTGCTGGACACCCTCGCCACTGACGTCTCTCGTGATGGACGGGTTGTCGCTCTTGCGGGCGATCTTGTCGATCTCGTCGACGTAGATGATTCCTCGCTCGCAAAGCTCCTTGGCGTTACGCGGGTCAATGCTTTCGGCAGCCTGGTAGAGCTTGAGAAGAATATTCTCAACGTCCTCGCCCACATAACCGGCCTCCGTCAACGCAGTCGCGTCGGCTATTGCAAAGGGCACGTGCAGCATTCGGGCCAGAGTCTGGGCCAGCAGGGTCTTGCCGGAGCCCGTCGGGCCGATCATGAGGATGTTGCTCTTCTGCAGCCCCACATCGTCGTTGGACCGGTCGCCAATTCGCTTGTAGTGGTTGTAGACCGCAACCGACAAAGAACGCTTGGCGACTTCCTGGCCGATAACGTAGCCGTTTAAGTAGCCTACGATCTCCTTTGGCTTCGGAACGCTCGCTGAAGCGTGCCCAAGCAGATGGGGCCGGGGAGCGGGAGCAGCGACGGGAGCGCGCTCTTGTTCGTTGTGGAGGATGTCGTTACACAGGTCGATACAATCTGAACAGACGGCCCCGTGGAGCCCTACGATCAATTTCCGAACTTGCTCTTTGGTCTTTCCGCAGAGGCAACACTGGTCTCGTCGTTCGATTGGTTTAGCCATTCAATCCTGTCCTACTCTATTAAACTACGGTTATCTCATTCCACTGACAAGAACTTTGTCGCAGATTCCGTAAGCCACGGATTCTTCCGCCGACATGAAGTAGTCGCGGTCGCAATCCTTCCGCACTTTTTCCTTGTCTTTGCCGGAGTGCTTTGCGAGGATCTCCATCAAAGTGTCCATCGCTCTATTGATTTCCTTCGCCTGAACGTTAATATCGGCAGTTGTGCCCTGAAATCCAGCGCTAACTTGATGAATCATCACCCGCGCGTGCTGCAACACGTAGCGCTTGGTGGCTGCGCCGCCTGCTAGGAGCACCGCCCCCATGGATGCGGCCTGGCCAACACAGATGGTCGCGACGTCAGGTTTGATGATCTGCATCGCGTCGTAAATTGCGAGTCCGGCGCTTACCGAGCCGCCCGGGCTGTTGATGTAGAAATCGATGTCCTTGTCGGGATCTTCCTTTTCGAGGAAGAGCAGTTGCGCGACGATTAGGTTCGCGACGTAGTCATCCACGGGGGTGCCGAGGAAGACAATTCGATCTTTTAGTAGCCGCGACCAAAGGTCGTAGCTTCGCTCGCCGCGTGCGGTCTGCTCAATGACGTACGGAACTCCCACTATGATCTCCTCATCGTCGTTGCGTTCTTCCATGCAATTCATGGGCCAAAACTATGCCCTTGCGCTTCCCGCCATCTCTTTCACGTTAGCCTGGGCTGCAAGTAGCTCGCGCACTTTACGAGAGATAGCGCGAAACTGTAGTTCATTCATCGCGTTCGCCTGCTCGAGCATGCGAATCATGTCTTTCGGAGTGACGCCCGTTTCTCGGGCCATGTCCTCTAACTCGTTGCTTAAATCTTCGTTCTCGAGCTTGAGATCCTGCTGCTTGTACATTTCCCGCACGATCAGGGCCCGCATGACCTCCGTCTTGGCCCGTTCTCTCCACTCTTCGCGGAGGCTCTCCACGGTCATCCCATGCTCTTGGACGTAATCATCGAGCGTTCTGCCTTCTTTCTTTTGCTCGGCCGCTACTTCCTCGATCCTTTGATCGGCAATGGGTTCCCACATGTTGTCGGAAACCTCGACCTTGCTTCTTTCTAGCAAGCCGTCCAGAAGCTGCTCAGAGACGATTTTCTCAATTTCTCCGGAGACGGCCTTGTCCATACCAGTTCTGATCCGCGCTCGAAGATCCTCGACGTTCTCCGTCTTGAGGCTCTGGGCAAATGCGTCGTCCAATTCAGGCATCCGGACCGAGCTGACTGAGTTGAGGGTTAAGGTTGCGGTGAACGTCTTCCCCGCCCAGTCCTTCTCCTGGAAGTTGTCAGGGAAGCTCAGCTCTCCGTGCTGAACCTCTTCTACCCTCATGCCGGCAAGCGCTTGGTCAAGGGTGGCGAATGTCTGACCCGCGATGACCATGAACGTCCGACCATCGCCCTCTTCCTCATCCTTTTTGATGTTCACCACGCAGACATCGCCGTCCACCACACCGCGCTCAGTGATCGCCTCTCGGGTGCCACGGCGCTGCCTCAACTCTTCGAGTTGGCGATCGATGTCTTCCTCGGTGACCCCAACCGCGGGTCGCTCCACCGGAATGCCTTTCCAATCTCCAAGTTCAACGATCGGTGGCAGCCCTATCTTGGCCACAAATTCGCATTCGGCTTCATCCAGCTTGGTGACTTCTACTTGGGGACGAACCGTAGGATCTGGCTCAATCTCTTGCTGCTTCAGAGCTTCCTTGTAGCCGTTGCCGACGATGTGCTGGAGGGCCTCGTCGTAAAGCTCCGCCCGGTTCACGTACTGCTCAACAAGGTTCTTGGGCGCATGTCCGGGACGAAAGCCAGGCAGCTTGATCTTCTTGACAAGCTGTTTCGTGGCTTTGTCAAACCCCGCCTTGACCTCCTCCGGGTCGCAAACAATGTTCAGCTTGACGGTGCACGGGTTTAGGTCTTCTCGGGTGATTTGCATGGTTCAAATAAGCGGTCGTTTCTGGGGTGAATTCTACCAGGGGAGGGCGGCTTGGCTTTGGGCTCTAGGCTGCGGACAGGAGGAGATCTTTGATCGCTTCCTCCAAAGTGGGAAACTTGTAATGAAATTGGAGATACTCCAGCCGCGCGGGCATCGCGCGCTGGCTGGCTAAGGTGACTTCGGTCGGCGGCAAAGCAACAAGAGAGCCTATCGCGAGGGCAAATTTGGGAGCCGCCGGAGCCCAGGGACGATGCATTTGGTGTCTCATGGCTGCCATAAGTTCGGCGTTAGTCACGGGTTGTGGGCCGACCCCATTCAGGGGAGATTCTAGGCGTTGCTCTACGCAGAGACGGAAGACCCGGGCTAAGTCTTCGATGTGGATCCAGGGGACCCATTGCCTGCCGCTTCCTTGCTGCGAGCCGAGGAAGGATTTTGTCAGCTTGCGGAGAATCGGGAAAGCGCCGCCGTCTCTGCCAAGGACGAAACCGATGCGGACGGCGCATTTCTTGGTGTGTTGACAGGTGCATTCGGCCTGCGCGGCTTCCCAGTTCTTGCAAATTTCGGCGAGGAAATCACTGCCGGGAGGCGAGGTTTCGGTTACCTGGTTGTCGCCGGTGTCTCCGTAGTAGCCGACCGCGCTGGCGTTGACCCAGGAGGCGGGCGGGTTCTTACATTGGTCGATCGCTTGGGCGATCGCTTCGGTGGGCTCGACGCGGGAGGACATCAGGCGAGTTTTCTTCTCCTCGGTCCAGTGGGTGAAGACGTTCTCTCCGACGACGTTGATGATTGCGTCGGCACCCTCCAGGGTTTCAGCCCAGGGGCCGACGGTTTTGCCGTCCCAGGGGATGGTCTTGGCGTCCGAGATAGGCTTGTTTGAGCGGGAGAGGACGGCGACTTCGTAGCCGCCCTTGGAGAATTCCTCGATAAGCGCTCGTCCGATAAAACCGGAGCCGCCGGCTATGACTACTTTCATTTTGGATTTTGGTGGGTTGGGATCTGGGGGTGTTTCGGCCTTTCGGCATTACGGCGTTGCGGCGGTCCGGCCCAAGCGTATTTCCTGAACGCTAACACGAGCGGCGCAGAGCTTTACGGAGATCCGTCCGAAGGCCGTAACGCCGCAAAGCCGGCCCGCAGTCACTCCCCTTCGACCATCCACTGCTTTTGGAGCGTTTGTTCGACTCCCAAGTTCTGCAGGATCCTCGCAACGACCGTATCCGCAAGTTCCTCGAGCGTTTTTGGCCGCGTATACCAAGCCGGCGATGCGGGCAACACCGTCGCTCCAGCCTCAGCCAGTGTTGTCAAGTTGCGGAGCATGATGACGTTCATGGGCATCTCACGCGGAACGACAATGAGCCGCCGCTTTTCTTTTAGACAGACATCCGCCGCACGCGTTAAGAGATCATCGCTGATGCCGTTGGCGATGCGACCGGCGGTCCCCATGCTGCAGGGGACGATGACCATTCCGTCGTGGCGGAAGGAGCCGCTCGCCGGGGGTGTGAAGTAGTTCTTAGAATCCAGAAGTCGAATATTTCCAAGCTCTTCGCCCAGCCACTCTTTTGTTGAGAATCCATCCCTTTTGGGCGCGAACCCTAGTTCGGTGCCCGCGACTTGGATGGCTTGATCACTGAGGATAAGATGGATTTCTGTAAAGAGGCGGGCGGCTTGGATCAGGAAACGCTGTGCATAGATGGCGCCGCTGGCTCCGGTGACGCCGACGACTAACTTGCCGGTTGACATGCGGCCTTACTCTACCGGTAACAGGTGGTAGGAAAGAGGCGTTGGGCGTTTCGGCGTTACGGCCTGGGAATTCGAATTCCGAATTCCCCTCTCCTTGCGAGGAACGAGCGGTACATTCTCGACGAGGTCCAAGCCCTAGGTGACCCGGAAGCGACTACTTCCGGAAGATGCCGGGCGCGTCAGGCGAGATGGTTTGAGGCTGCGGGACGTAAGGGGTGACCTTGCCGCGTTGAGGGGCCTGTGAAGGGAGGGTCCTTACGGTTGGAGACGGGAGGAATATGGACTCTTGTTGGGATTGAACCGCGACGACGTACGCTCCGGTCACGGCCAGGATAACCATTGCACTCACGGTGATTGCCAGCAGAAGTTTAATGAACGTAGGTCTCATGCTGCGGTTCCTCTAACCAGTGCACTCCAAACTAAAAGCAAGATCATTTAACCACACTTCACACGTGGATGCCAATCTGGTGAATTAAGACTGCCGCCAGATATGCCAGGACGGTCATATAAGTAAACATGAAAAGGGGCCACTTCCAGGAGTTCGTTTCCCGCTTCACGGTAGCCAAGGTGGACATGCATTGGCAGCACAGTGCAAAGAAAACCATGAGCCCGACAGCCGTCCAAGGCGTCATCAGCGAGCGGCCATCGGGCCAAGTGGCATGTCTCATCGCCCCTTGCAGAGCTTTGGGGTCTTCGTCCGAGGTCTCACCGAGGCTGAAGATGATCCCTAGTGCGGGGACCACGTTCTCTCGAGCAGGAAAGGCGGAGAGGATGGCGGTGGTGATTCGCCAGTCAAAGCCGGCCGGAGCGAACACCGGCTCAATCGTCTTCCCAAATCTTCCTAAATAAGAATGAGCCAGCTCTTGTTCACGGACATAGTGTCCGGCGTCCAGTTGGGTAGCGGAAGGATGGCTTTGGGCGAATTCTGCTTGATACCTCGCCGTGGCCTGGTCCGATTTCGGAAAGTAAGACAAGCCCCAAATTAAGATGGACATGACCACGATCGTCGTGCCCGCGGTGGTGATAAAAACCTTGCCTCGGAAGTACATGGCCAGCCAAACATCGCGCCAACGGGGCCATTGGTAGGGCGGCAATTCCAATAGGAATGGCAAGCGCTTCCCACGCAGCACCCCCCGGTTCAGAAGCCATACGATCGGAATGGAGATGACTAGGCCCAATAGATGCATGGCAAAAAGGGCAAAGCCTGCCCACATGGGCCCGAATCTCGGCTCTATAAACGCGCCGATGAGAAGCAGATACACGGGTAGGCGTGCTGAGCAGCTCATGAGCGGCGCTACCAGAATGGTGGCCAAGCGACTCTTGGCATCGGGCATGACCCGGGCGGCCATGATGCCGGGAATCGCACAAGCAAAGCTGGACAACAGGGGGATGAACGCCCGTCCGTTCAGGCCACACCAACCCAGGAGGCGGTCCATGAGGAAGGCAGCACGAGCCAAATAGCCGGTGCCCTCTAAGAACGCGACAAAGAAGAAGAGGATCAGAATCTGGGGCAAAAACACAAGCGCCGATCCCACGCCGCCGATGAGCCCGTCGACTACGAGCGACTTAATTATCGGGGC
This sequence comes from Armatimonadota bacterium, assembly GCA_025363835.1. Classification (GTDB taxonomy): domain Bacteria; phylum Armatimonadota; class Fimbriimonadia; order Fimbriimonadales; family Fimbriimonadaceae; genus JANYLD01. The sequence continues at coordinate 1,539 of JANYLD010000086.1, read as the reverse complement.
GCTGGAAAGATGGTCTCCAACAACGTTTCCAAACGCTTTCATCCCCTTATCGAGCAGGTCCATGACCGGCTGAGCAAATGTGTAGATGCTCTGGAAGACGAGGTACATCACCCCAAGGAATACGGCGAGGCCAAACACACGGTGGGTGAGGATGTAATCGATCCGGTCGGTGATGGGTCGCTGCCGGGCAACGTCCGGTTGAGGCACTGTGGCGCGCTGCACCATCTCCGCCCATTGATAGCGAGTGGCCGCATCCGGTGCAACAGTCAAGGTTGGCGCTTTGGCCGCGGTGGCATGGGCTTCGTCAAACGCTTCGCGGACCTCCGGAAAGTCGTTGAGGTACTTCTGCAACTCTTCGGAGGGCTCGAAGAGGAACGCCTTGACCTCCGCACCGGTCACGTCCATTCCCAACCGTCCCAATCGCTCCCTTAACAAAGCAATTCGGCTCTCCAGAGAGTCCGCTACAAGCTCGAGCTTTGGAATTTTTGGGGTCTCCAGGTTCTTGGCAATCGCCTCTTTCAGCGAGACCATTCCCTTCGACTTATGACCGTTCACGGGAACGATATCGACGCCCAACAGGTTCGTCAGGCGAGCAAAGTCCACCCGCCTACCATCTCGCTCAACCCGGTCCACCATCGTGAGGGCGACAACCATGGGAAGATCGAGATCCGCGAGTTGTGAATAGAAAAACAGGTTTCGTTCGAGGTTGGAAGCGTCCAGAACGCAGACTAGAAGGTCCGGCTTCTTCAAGCCCTTGGACTTTCCTAAGATCACCTCAACCGCAACTCGCTCGTCCTCAGAGGCGTGCGAGAGACTGTAAAGACCGGGGACGTCGATGCACTCTACATGCTCGTCGTCCAATTTCAGGTCGGCGGAAACTTTCTCTACCGTAACGCCGGGGTAATTCCCAACCTTCTGGCTGGAACCTGTGAGAGCGTTAAAGAGCGAAGTCTTCCCCGCGTTCGGATTGCCAACGATTGCGACGAGCTTAGTGTCACTTGGCAAATCCGTCGTAGCAACGACCGCGTGAAGAGCCATCAGGGAACTCGCTCGACCTCGATGCCTTTAGTCTCCGCCTTTCGCAGACAAAGCCGGTAGCCGCGAACGTCAATCTCGACGGGGTCTCCCAGCGGCGCTACCTTCACGACTCGAAACGTGGTGCCTATGGTGAGGCCCATTTCTTGAATCCGCAAAAGCACTTCGGATTCGGTAGGCATAGCAATCACGCGAGCGCGCATTCCCTTCCGTAGTTGTCCAAATCCCATTGCATTTGTCGCCGGTGCAGGCATCTATTTTCAATCTACCCAAAAAAGTATTGTTTGAGCGATCAATCTCATTGTACGTAGCCTTTGAACCTAGTCGCGGGTGTGTGTTTCCTGGGGAGTTAGGATTCAAGATTCAGGATTCAGGATTCAAGATTCAGGATTCAGAATTCAGAATTCAGGATTCGGGATTCGGGATTCGGGATTCGGGATTCGGGATTCGGGATTCGGGATTCGGGATTCGGGATTCGGGATTCGGGATTCGGGATTCGGGATT
>JANYLD010000045.1 GCA_025363835.1 Armatimonadota bacterium | reverse complement strand
GCGGCTAGATCCTTAAACGGCACTTAGGGCGGAGGGGGCTCGCTGGGCTCGGCCGTCAAGCGGCTGGGTGCGGGGGCCCTTTCCTCCTCAGGGTTTCAAATGCATACCCTGTTGCCATTCAGAGATATACAAGGGTGCGACACCGGAAGCAACTGACGAGCGATCCTTCGTCCACGCCGGCTAGCGTTTCTGATGTAGGTCAAGTAGGTCCAGTAGCCTGGGTAACGGGTCGCAGCAATCATCCAACCCCAACGGGGTTGCGTACGGTGTGGGCGTTACTTCCATTGAAATCCGCCCTCCATTCCCCAACCCACATCCCGTATCCCGCATCCCGTATCCCCTGCCCCCCCAAATTAAAAGGCCCGCCAAAACCGGCGGGCCTTTTAAGAGAGTGCTGATCTGCTTAAGGAATAACGTGGCCGTTCGCCGCGAGGCTACAGGTCGGATTCGTGCCGATGACGTTAATGGTGTAAGATCCGCCCCCCGCACAGGCCGGTTGGGACTTCAGATAGGTTGGAACGATATTGGCCCACGTGACAGTGTCGCCGTTGTTCAGCTTCGCTTCCATCGCGTACTGCTCTTTCCGCGAATCGATATATTTCAAGTTGGTGATGCAGCTCGATTGTCTGCTGCTATCACGAGCCTGCATGAAGTTCGGGACGGCGATTGCCACGAGAACAGAAATAATCAAGATCACGATCATGATCTCGACCAGCGTAAAGCCGGCTTTCCGTTTCGTATGTCTCATTGTGTCCTTTTGAATGTCGAAGGACCAGCATCGCCACTGACCCCTGTCTTCCGCTTTCCTTAAGTATCGGAACACTCTCCCATAATCTTTGCGGGAAACTGCAAAGCTGGTTCCTTTGGCGGGGGTTGCCGCGGCAAGCGGTCTTAGTCGGTAAATGGTAAGTGGTAAATGGTAAATGGTTGAAGACCCGGAAATGGGAAGGATGAAAAGCTTCCCTCCCTCCGGCCATTTACCATTTACCACTTACCATTTACCGGCCAAGACCGCCTGCGCAGAAAACTCACGCCGACCGAATCAACTGCCTCAACACGTACTGCAGAATCCCACCATTCTGGAAGTAAAGCGCCTCGTTCGGAGTGTCGATCCGGACGAGCACTTTGAACTGCTTCTCGGTTCCGTCTTCCGCGGTTGCCTTCATAACGAGCGTCTTCCCACCCGCAAACTGGCAAGCCAAAGCGTCCGCGAAGCCCACCAGGTCGTAAGTTTCGTGCCCGGTCAGCCCGTGGCTCTCCTTACTCTCGCCCGGCTGGAACTCCAGCGGCAGAACCCCCATACCAATCAGATTCGAGCGGTGGATTCTCTCGAAACTCTGAGCGAGGACCGCCTTAATTCCCAGCAAAGCAGATCCTTTCGCCGCCCAGTCTCGAGACGACCCCGACCCATACTCCTTGCCCGCAATGACCAGCAGCGGCGTCCCGGAAGCCTTGTAAAGGATGGAGGCTTGATAGATGCTCGTGACTTCCCCGCTCGGCAGGTAAGTGGTGAAGCCACCCTCCGTTCCCGGCGCGAGCAGGTTCTTCAGACGGACATTCGCAAAGGTGCCCCGAACCATGACCTCATGGTTCCCACGTCGAGAGCCGTACGAGTTGAACATCCTCGGCTCGACCCCATGCTCGACCAGGTACTGCCCTGCCGGCGAGTTGAGCTTGATCGCCCCCGCTGGGGAGATGTGGTCGGTCGTGATGCTGTCCCCGAGGACCGCGAGGACTTTCATTCCGCCGATGTCCTGCACCCGCTCCGGCGCCTCCTTCTGCATCCCCTCAAAGTAGGGCGGATTCTTAATGTAAGTGGAATCCGGCCAAGCGTAGCGTGCTTCCCCTTCCAGCGGAATCGCGGCCCACTTGTCGTCCCCCTTGTAGACGTCGGCATAGTTGGAGCGGTACATGTCCGCGTTGATCGCCTTGGAGTTGGCGTCGGCAATCTCTTGCTGAGTGGGCCAGATGTCTTTCAGATAGACCGGATTGCCCTCCTTGTCCGTGCCAAGAGCATCTTTATTAAGATCGATGTCGATCGTGCCCGCGAGCGCGTAGGCCACAACCAGCGGTGGCGACATCAGGTAGTTCGCCTTGACGTCCTGGTTGATGCGCCCCTCGAAGTTGCGGTTACCACTGAGGACTGAAACAACGACGAGGTTCTTGTCGTTGACCGCCTTCGATATCTCGTCCGGCAGCGGCCCAGAGTTGCCGATGCAGGTCATGCAGCCGTAACCGACCACATTGAATCGAAGCTGGTCGAGGTAGGTGAGGAGACCGGCCCGCTCGAGGATTTCCGTGGCCACTCTGGAGCCAGGAGCGAGGGATGTCTTAACCCACGGCTTGCTCATCAGCCCCTTTTCAACCGCCTTCTTCGCAACGAGGCCCGCTGCCGTCATCACGCTCGGATTCGAGGTGTTGGTGCAGCTTGTAATCGAGGCGATGACCACCGAGCCATGCATCACTTGGTCCGCTTGATTCTCCTCCGCCGCTCGCCCGGTCGCCGTTTCCGTGTCGAGAAGAGCCACTGATCCGGAATGGGAGCCACCCGACGTGAGCTGATTCGGGCTTACCGTCTGCGCTGCTGGGGAACTGTCTTTCAGGAGCCCGATCGCCGTGAGAGTCTTCTCAACAACGCCCCGGTTGTCACTCATCACTGAGTCGAAAGCCGTGTGGAAGGAAACCGACGCTTTGCTAAGCGTAGACCGGTCCTGCGGCCGCTTCGGTCCCGCCACGCTCGGCTCTACCGTGCCGAGATCGAGGCTGAGAGAGTCTGTGTAAACCGCTTCCGGCGTGTTCTCATCATGGAAGAGGCCCTGCTCCTTGTAGTACGCCTCCACGAGCTCCACCAGCCAGTCCGGCCGGCCCGTCGTGCGGAGGTAATGCAACGTCTCGTTGTCGACCGGAAAGATTGCGCATGTCGCCCCGTACTCCGGCGACATATTGCCGATCGTAGCCCGGTCCGCCAGAGCCAGATTCTTCAGCCCAGGTCCGTAAAACTCCACGAACTTGCCGACCACACCCTTCTTGCGGAGCATCTCCGTAACCGTGAGAACGAGGTCGGTCGCCGTCGCCCCTTCCGGCAGCTTGCCCGTGACCTTAAAGCCGATAACCTGCGGAATGAGCATGCTCACCGGCTGCCCAAGCATGGCCGCCTCCGCCTCAATCCCGCCCACGCCCCAGCCAAGCACGCCAAGCCCGTTGATCATCGTCGTGTGTGAGTCGGTGCCCACCAAGGTATCCGGGTAAGCCTGCTTCCCTTCCGCTGTCTCGTTGACGAAAACCGTCCGCCCAAGGAACTCCAGGTTGACCTGGTGGACGATGCCCGTGTTGGGCGGCACGACCTTAAAGTTGTCAAACGCCTTCTGCCCCCACTTGAGAAACGCATACCGCTCCTGGTTGCGCTCGAACTCGAGGTCCCTATTAATGGTGATGGCGTCCGCCCGCCCAAAAGCATCGGTCTGCACGCTGTGGTCGATGACAAGCTCAACCGGCTGGAGCGGATTGATCTTCGTCGGATTCCCCCCCAGGTCCGCCATCGCGTCTCGCATTGCCGCTAGGTCAACCACGCAAGGGACGCCGGTGAAGTCCTGAAGGATCACGCGCGCCGGAGTAAAAGCAATCTCCTTGCTAGGCTCCGCCTTCGAATCCCATTTGGCCAGCGCGACCACGTCGTCCGCCATAACCGCCACCCCGTCTTCCGTTCGAAGGAGATTTTCAAGGAGGATCTTGAGCGAGTACGGGAGCTTGGAGGTATCGATCCCCTGGCTCGAAAGCGCATCGAGCCGGTAGATCTCGTAATCGGTCGCACCGCAGTTAAAAGTAGTTTTCGCCTTAAAAGAATTCAATTCCTCATCTCCTAGAAGTTGTACTGGCAACTCGCCAGGCGCACGGAAATGGGATCGTCGGCGAGAGCTTGTGGTGCATTGAATATACCTTTGCAGGGGGGGCCTTGGGCGTTTCGGCCTTGCGGCGTTGGGCTCTGGGCTCTTGGCTCTGGGCTCTGGGTTTTGGGTTTTGGGTTCTGGGGTGGGACAGCTCGGAACCCGTTCGCTTCGCTCGGGGCGTGCTCGGAGTTCGGGAATTGGGGAAAGTGGGGCAGCGGGGATTTTTGTAGCACAAGGTCTGGAAGGATGAAGGGATTGAGGGCGGAGGATGGAGGGGAAGGAACGGGCGAAAGCGGGGGAATTGTGTTTTGTAGCACAGGCGTGGGCCGTGGGGTGAGTTGGAGAATATTTAGTGAGCAAGGGATACATAAAAACTCTTCTCCATCCCAGAGCCTTGGCGCGTGGATATTGGGCGCCGAATAGTGCAGGAAGCGATCAGTAAAAAAGGGGACCATAAAAGCTCTTCTGCTTCCCAAACAGATCTAGCGCGTGGATTTCGGGCGCTGATGGTGCAGGAAAGGATTTAGTGAAAAAGGGGACCATAAAATCTCTTCTGCCTTCCATACAGATCTATCGACGTGGATTTTTGGGCGCCGATGGTGCAGGAAACGATTAGTGAAAAAGGGGACCATAAAAGCCTTTTCGGGCTGCCGACCTTGTCGAGGAGCCCTCTAGCGTCGCATTACGCGGCGTTGCGAAGATGGAATTGGAGGCGGGCACATCGCCAACGGCGCTCGCTCCTCGCAGTTTCACGCATCATATAAGATAGACGAATGTCTACCAGTTGTGCAATAGGATGTCTTGCTGATATTTGGATCCTTTTTCGGATGGTGGGCAGCCTGCGACGGTTGGGTCCACGGGCCTAAGAATTAAGGTCGTGGCGAGTTAAGCTCGCGCAAAATTTCTAGGTGATTGGCTCTGTGACCGACCTCAAATGTCCAAGCGATATCCGCACCGTATGGCACACCTGCAACCCTGGCGATCCAGCCTCTTCGGCCGTTCTTATTGAGATCGATTTCGTAGCTGTTGCAAAAGGCGAAATTGGCTGACATGTATTCGTATAGACATGCTACTGCCGCAGCCCGATCATACTCACGAGCAGGAACCACTGAGCCTTTGATGGTCAGCTCAGTAAGGCTATCATGTGCAAGGTTAACGCTCATTCGGGCCCTAGCCTCAGAGGCGGGCCTTCCGTCTTGTCCGCTAACGTTGCTTAATCTCTTGGAGACGACGATCACCAACTCGCTAGAGTCCTTGGCATTGTCGATAATGAACGGATGGGAGAAAATGTCTGAGCATGCTAATAGATCGAATCCGCGTTCAATAGCCCCGTTGACACGACTTTGCACCTGTTGCACCGCACTTAATCTCTGAATCGGCGCGCAACCACTGACGATCGCAAACAAATAGGTGCAAATGATCATAAAATCAGCCCATGTCCATTACAGATGCTGATGGTGCCAAGGCAGGCGCACGGAAATGCGATCGTCAGCGAGAGCTTGTGGTTCATTGAATATTCCTTATGCAAATCAAGCTTCCCAGGACACGCCCACCGGTGCTCGCGGCTCTCGTTAACAGTGGCTCTAATTTTTGTCATCCTGAGCGAATCCCTGAGTCGAAGGACCTGACTGTAACCGAGGAATGCGACCAACCTCGAGCGACCTTTTCAAGCTGCGAGCAACACATTTTCAGACTAGGACGAAAAACCAGGAGCGGAAATTACCGTCGTCTCGGCGGGTCGACGAAGTCCTCCATCGCAGGTGGGTACTCGCGCTTCGTGACGACCGTTATGTGTTTTGACCAAGGCCAAGGCCCTGACTTATAGCCATTCTCGACGTCCACATTGCCTTCCCAATAGGACACCTCCAGCGTGGAAGGCCCAATCCATCGGAGGTCATAGCCGTAGGCGCCGTTGGACCGGATGCTGTCCGTTGAACTGACGGCCCAGTCAGAGCGGTTTATAGATTTTCCGCGCGGCACAATTTCTGTTTTTAAATATGCCGGAGTGGTTGACAGGTCTTGAACGGAATACTCCACAGCGTCCAAATCCCCTTCTGGGCTAGTAAGCCTCTGGAGCTGTTTTATAGTGCTTAGGCTGCCCATGTAGCTGAAAAAGAGGCATCCCAATACAACTGCCGCTATCAAGCTCACTAGCACAAACTTGAACATCTTGCATTCCCCGCCCGTAGGCGCACCTTCATTTTGCGGTGCTACCGATGAATGGCGCCGCGGACGTTGGAAATGACTACTTGTCATTACTCGATATCACGCTCAGGCGGATAGAACAGGACCAGGTTGGATGTCCGCACGTAGTCTCTGACCCTGTTCGCCAACTCTGACGGAGGACCGGGCGTGGTCCTCAGCAGGCTGATGAGTGTCGACCGAATCGCTTGCAATGATTCCGATTCGTCCGTACTTCCTTTGATCGCTTCATCGATGCGGACCTTCCACTCAGCAAGCTCGCCCTTGAGGTCCCCTTTGATCGCATGCGCATTCGTGATGAAGTTAAATCCTTCTTGAACCGCAGGGAATACGATGTATCGAACATCCTCTTCTAGCTGATCCATGATGCTCCCCACTCGATCGGCGTGTATGGATACTTCCCTCTTCAGGGGCGCCATCTCTTCTGTGATGAAACCACGAAATTCGTGGACGATGAATGCGACCTCGCAGTCGAAAGCCTTGACGAGGTGCTCGAGGACAGCCGGTAGCTCGCGTGGTCGGCCTTTTTTCGCCCACCTTACCCATGGCTGCCCAATGAGGCGCACGACGCCTCTTGAATGGAACAGAAAAACGCATCCGGCCTGAGTCCAGCTGTCGAGCGCCATGTGCCCGATCGGGGTCGATGAGGCGTCGTCGACGAAAAAAGGCACCTTGATCTTCGACTGGATGTCTTCCAGCGACGCTTTCTTCACGGCCAGTGCTACGTACGTCGACATCCGCTCTTCGGGCTCACCCCCGTGGAGTCTACTTAGCGGTGGCAGGGATTCGTCAACAGAGAGAATAGCGGGCGGTCAAAATTTGCCTTGCAGTCAGGAGCGTTCAGCGCTAAGCTGGAACCGAGAGTTATGAACTATTTAAGGTCTGTTCTTGCCGCGGGAGTAAGCCTGTTCGCGAGCCTCGCGCTCGCGCAGGATCTAACGGTCCACGTGACCTACAAAACGGTCGCCGTGCCCGCTCGGCAGGCGCTGTCAGCATTGGCTCAACTCACACACGTGGACTTACGGGTCGATGACGGGTTGGGCGCTCAGCCGTTGATCCTTCGGCTCGGCGATGTGCCGCTCAAGGACGCGATGGACAAAATCGCTGCCACTCTGCACGGAACCTGGTCTCAAAACAAGACCCAGTTCACCCTGATGCGAACGGACGCCATTTCTTCCCAGCTTCAGCAAGCGGCGAACCAGAAGAAACTGGACCGGATTGTCAAGACGCTTCAGAACAGGCTCAAGGATCGGGCCCAGACTCCACTCGATATCGACTCTGCCGTAGCGTTGCTTCAGCAGCAACAGCAGCAGCAAGCGGACGATATGAAGCAGATGGCCGATTTTGAGAAGCAGATGAAGGACAAGGGGTACGGGCCTAATAATCTTCCCGGCCCAAGCGAAAGGGTGGCCATGGGCAAAGCATACGAAGCCGAGCAAGCCAAGCGGCAAAACCTTGAACATCTGACCGGAGATGGCCGGCTTTACGACCGCGTTCTCGCAGCGATCGACCCAAACGCCTTCCTCTCCCCCTACGTGCAACGCCGCGTCGTCTTCTCAACCGACCCAAAGCCCATGCAAGCGAAGCTACAGATGTCGGAAGAGGACTTTGAAGCACTGATCGCGGAGCAGAACGTGTGGACCGAAGCGCTCAAGCGGTCGGGCAAGCCTACTAATGATGAGATGAGCTTCTCTGACAGAAAGCCGATCAACCCGGCCGATGCGAAGGTCGTAGCGATGGGCGAATACTCCAGCGAAGACGTGCCCTTCATGTTCCAGATTTACATCGTCGATTCGAAGGGGAATCAGCTCATTCAAAGCGATCCGGGCGGGATGCTGTCCGACTTCAGCAACTTCCAGATGATGCGGACAGCGCCAAACTTCAGCAAGCTAGAGTTGCCAACAGTGAAGCTGAGCCCCTTGGCAAGAGAGATGTTTGCCGTCTCGAACGCACAAAACCAGAACTCCGTGGATGGCGTGCGGCCCGCCAGCGACGCGTTGCATCAATTTCTTCTCGACTCGGCGAACCACGACCCGCTTTCTCTTGCCGTGTCCGAAACTTTAATCGGCATTGCGGACGGCAAATCTTGGAACATGGTGGCAAGCCCGCCTGACAACTTGGCAACCTACCCGTTGGATGGCACCGCCGATGCCGTGCAAGCGGATCACTTCCTGGAAGAGTGCGCCATGTCAAAATGCACCATCAGCACCGACAACGGCTGGCTCACCCTCACGCCTTCCGAGCCTCTCAAGACGGAAGCGGAGCGCACGAACCGGGCATCGCTCGGGCAGATGCTGCAGGGCGAAGACAAGCTTGGGTACGCCTCGATCGACGATATGGCCGCCTTTGCGGCTGCAAATGGCCCGAAGGTGGATACGGCTCTTATCTCTTTTTATCTGAAGCTTTGCTATCCGGCCGAAGCCTCGTTCGAGGGCGCAGACTTATCGACTCTAAGGTTCTACGGTCTCCTTTCCGGACAGCAGCGCGAGTCGTTTCTCGCTGGGCAAAAGGTTCAATTCCAGCTTCTCGGGTCGGATCAGCAGGATGCTTTGATCCCGCTGCTGCTCGGGCCAACGTCGGTCGAGTCCGCGGACGACTCGATGGACACAACGACTCCCGACGCTTCGGGTGTGGCCGCACTCCCGGCCGCCGCCGCAGATCGGGCAGCGGTAAAACCCGGCGCCGATGCTGCGGTCTCTGCGGATGACATGACTCTGCAGCCCCTCGACCTCGAGGTCACCGAGTTCCTTCAGCAGATCCCGGACCCCACGGTTGAAGTCTCTCTGAATCTTGTGGAAGACCAAGCGGTCCATGTGAAGGCAACCGCCACTCCTTCCGCGAACGGGTCGCCGCGACATCCAGCCTACATCGACGCCGAAATGGCCGGCATGGGCTATCTGGGTTCGATGGGCGGCGGCGAAACATGGTTGACTCCGGACGAGGTGGGCATGTATGTCGCCCGCAAACGCACAAATCTAAGCTTCACTTTTGCGGCCGCGCCTGAACGGGTTCTTAACCTCGGCCTGAAGGTCGCAGGCAAGATCAGGGTCATCTCCTCGGTGTCCGAGCACCACAAAGATCTAACCCCGTTCGGCCCTTATGAAAAGCTGCCGGAGGACATCCGCAGGAAAGCAGACGAATCCCTCAAAATGTACCAACAGTTCCAGCAAACCGCCTCCGGGACAACCGGCGACCAACAGGACGACGCGGCTCCGCCAAAGAAGGTTGATCCGCCTTCTTCATGATATGTGTTGGCTGGCGGCTGTGTGCTGTGGGCTCCAGGGTCCAGGCTCTAGGCTCAAGAATTCTAAAATGCCAGTTCCGAGTTTCCGAGATCCGAGATCCGAGATCCGAGATCCGAGATCCGACATCCCGCATCTCGAATCCCGAATCCCGAATCCAAATGAACGCAAAATGAAATCAAGACTTGTCCTTATCGTTTATTTAGCTTCTCTCCTGCCGCTTGCGTGGGGCCAGGATTTGCAGGTCGCGCCGATCACCTATTCGACTCCTGCCATCTCAGCCTCAAAAGCGCTCGATGCGATTTCCAGGCTAACGAACCAGAAGCTCAAGATCGAGCCGCCGCTTGACACCGAGCCTCTAATACTGAGGCTTCAGGGCGTTATGCCAAAGGACGCGCTTGCCTGGATCGCGCAGGTATTGCACGGAGCATGGTCTAACGACGGCTACGTGAAGACCCTGCGGCGAACCAAGTATCAGGTCGATGTACTCCGCATTTCGGACGCAACTGCAAGGACGAGACTCATCCAAGCCGCCCTCAGCACGAGGGCCCAAGCGGCAAGGGCGCCCTATTGGACGGAACAGGCCGCCGCGCAAGCTAAAGCAGGAGGCATTGCAACGGCGAACCGCTTGCTGATCGACCGCGTGCTGGCTGCCCTCAATGCCTCAGAGTTGGCCAAGGCTCCGTGGCCCAACCATATCGTCTACGCAAGCCGTCCGAGGGCCATGCAACTCCCTTTGCGGCTCACCCCTGCGGAGGTCAACGCGGTCATCAATGAGCAGAACGCCTGGACGGTGGCATTACAGTCCCCCCCATCGCAAAGGCGCTTAATCGATCTTAAACGCGCCCGCATATTAGTCGTGTGCTCTGAAGACGGATCCTATCTACCGGCGTGGATAAGCGTTAAAATCGTTAACGGATCAGGCGGGGTCTATGTCAAGGGTGAATCGAAGTTCCCTTCAGTGCCGGCCGCTTCATTGGACGCTCCCGTCGAGTTATCACCCGATGTGAAAAGTGTCGAGCTGGGAGCCGATTCCATCGACTTCCTGCATTGTCTCTGGAGTCCAGCGAAGCAGCAGCCAGGCAGCTCTCTGCTGGCAAGACTCTCGCAACCAGAAGAGCATGACCCACTGGGGCTAGTCATCTCGGAAGGACTGCTGAACATTGCCGAGCAAGGTCACTACAACTTGGTGGCCAGCCCCCCGGACGCCACCCTTTTCGACCCTGTCTGGATAACGGTCGGCTCCAATCCAGCCGATTTCTTGGCCGCTTGCTCCCGGACCTGCCATACGGAAATCCAAGGTCAAACCCTTCTGATGTCACCAACAGCGCCGCTGCGTGCCGCAGGTCATCGGACAAACCGTGCCGCATTGGGGACTTACCTGGGCACACTTTCTCACGACGGCTATTCGTCAACCAACGCCGAGGTCGCCTTTGCTCAACCGAATCCTGGGGCTGACTTGCAGCTCGCCAAACGGTGGGCGGAGTGGGTGCATCCTGGCTGCCATCCGTTCCTCGGCTCCTCCATGGACATCCTCGCTTTCTATGGCTCGCTCGCCGTTGCCCAGAGAAAGACCTTGATGGGTGGGATCGCGCTGAAACTCGACGACCTTTCTTCTACACAAAAGGCCCTTCTAACCCCGCTAATCGTCAATGCACCCGGTGACGTTTACCTCGGCCGGTCTCCAGAAAAAAGCGTCTTCAAGCCAGGTGCTGACATCACTGAACTTTCCGACCAGGGCTACAACGGCGACCTGAGCTTTACGATGACGGCTGGTACGGAACAGGATATGTGGCTACAAGGGGCGGACCCATTCGGACGGTATGTGAGCGAAGTGATGCCTGTCGTGGAGGCGCCGGAAAGATCCCGCGCTGGAGGGGCCTTGCAATCCGAGAATTCGATGGTCAACACGGCAAACGCGCTCCGGTTCGAATTCCAGGTGACTCCGGACATCAAAATTGTCCAGACGATTCGAGAGTTTCCCCATCCGTTCGCCAAAGCCCCCGTATTCAAAGACCCGCCCATGCCTCTAAAAACGGCGACAAGACCAGCGAAGAGCAACAGCAAAAAGTCTTAATCCCGAATCCCGAATCCCAAGTCCCTCCCATCTCCATTCGAGCAATCGGCATCCCTGTCCGCCATAGCTCTCTCGAGCGAAGGAGGATCAAAAGTCGAGCAATCCTAAATCCCGAATCCCGAATCCCGAATCCCGAATCCCTATCCAGTATCCCGTATCCGCCCGATCCCCATTCGAGCAATCGGCATCTCTGTCCGCCATAGCTCCCTCGACCGAAGGAGGATCAAAAATGGAGCAATCCCAAATTTCCTACCATACAATCACAAATGATGCAACGATCGCTTGTTCTTCGGCCACTCGTGTTATGCCTGTGTATGACGTCAGCGTGTTTGGTAGGAGCACGGCAGGATTTGAGCAAGCAGTTGAACTACACGACCGTCGCCGTCCCTCTGCGCAAGGCTCTGGAAGACCTTTCACAGCAGGCGGGGTGTCGGCTGATGGTGACCGAAGCGCTCGCCAATGAAGTCATTGTGCTCCGCCTGAAGGCAGTGACGGTCGATGAGGCGATGAAGCGAATCGCCTCAACAGTAGGGGCGGAATGGCATACGGCGGACGCCGGCTTTGAACTGGTGCGCCCGGACGAATTGGCGGCTAAATTGCGGAAAGAGGGATTGGAGGCGAAGGCTGCGGCGATTGCGAAGATGATCGAGCAGCAAAAGAAGCTAGCGGGGGGTGGAGATCCGCTCACCACAGACGGGGCCACCCTTTTGGCCGCTCACTACGATCAGTCCTCGAACTTACCGAACACAGGCAACCCCGAGTCGTATCAGGCATACCGGCGGGCCCAAGAGTCTCTGCCCGACAACCGAGCGGCCTGGAAAGTCCTTTCGGCCATCGATCCAAAAGCCATAGCGGGGATGGAGTCGGGCCAACGCGTCGTGTTCTCGAATCATCCGACGGCGATGCAATTGCCGATCGATGGCGATTTAACTTCAATAGGCGACCAGATGCTGCAGGACCATAACATGCTGGCAGACGCATTCAAAAAGCTTAGAAAACCTGACCCGAACAAGCAAGCGGTCCCGTTCTACGGCCAGGATCCGTCTGTGCAGATGGACGGTCCACCGGTCCGCTTTGTAGTCAGCCTCCAGCTAATGTTCTTGAGCCAGAGCTACATGGTGGAGATGATCGGCTTTGACGCAAAGAACAACGCGATTTGCCTCAGCAATGTGAGCCTGAACGTGATGGGCGACCAGAACGACTTGATGGCCCAAAGGACGCGCGTTGCAAGGGCTAACGAGTCTGAAGCCAAACTGCCGGTCTCTCCCCTGACCCAATCGATGTTGGACTACATGAAGAAATCGATGGGTAACGGCGGCGGCTCCGGAATGGAGCCTGCCACGGGAGAGTTGAGATCCGCGCTACTGAACCCGGACAGGACCGACCCTTTGGCATACATCTTTTCGGAGGCGTTTCTAGGCATAGCGAACCTGCGGAATGAGAACTTGGTCGCCTATCCGGACGACTCGGCATTCCTTCTGGGGATGTTTGCGGGCATGGAAGGGCAGTTAAAGCCCTCGCTGGTGATGCAGGCGGTCACAGGGTTAGGGCCGATGGTGCCGACCAACGTGACAGAGCAAGACGGTTGGCTGACAATAAGGCCGGCCCATGTCCTCGAGACCGTGCAGACGAGAACCTCGCGTCCGGCTCTTGGAGAGTTTTTGAGGGAATTTGACCAGAAGGGTTATCTGACGTTGGACTCCGTCGGCACACTGGCCGCAGCCGTAAACGGGCGGGAATTTCCAGTTTTGGACATGTTCCTGCCGATGATGGTGGATCCGGCAGGTGCTGACTTGCACCAGAGCGGCGACTTCAACATGCTCAAGCTCTACGGCTCGCTAGACGAGAGCCAGCTGACGCGTTTAAACAGCCACAAGTCGATCCGATTGGCTGAGTTGCGGCCCGAGCAAGCCGCCTTGTTGAGCCGATATGTTTACGAAAGTTCTCGAGGCTTTGGTGGTGCGCCTATGGTCCGCGATAAGAGCTACGCGCAGTCCTCTGCTGACAAGGAACCGACCGAAGCTATCCCCGGAGGGTTGTCTAACGATACGACTTTGACGATGAGTTCGACCGACGCCAAGGTTTATTTCGTTAAGATCGGTTTCGAAGCTGGTGGATCATACACGTCACCGATGAGTTTGGACAGTCTGGCGTGGACGATCTACACCAAGAGCCACCCAGAGAACTCGCCCGGTTACAACCCAAATATTCTCGGTATCAGCCCTGGTACAGAACGGACGATTCAGGTCGTGATCGGGATCTCGCCGAAAAACCAACCGCAGTGCGAGCTCAAGGAGCACCGGCCGGCCCCGGGAGGGCCCTGGGCTCTGGACAAGTTGCCCGATGATGTGAAAAAGGAACTGGATAAGGCCGTAGCGCGGCTTACCCAGATGTACCAGCAGCAGCCGGGCCAAGATGACGGGGCTTCCCCGGCGACGCCCCCGGTACCGGTCGCACCTCCTTCCCGGTAAGTCATAAGCTGCACCCAACTGCGGGTGGAGTCGCGTCTCGCAAATGCCTCAAAGAACTAGTTAGCGCACGGGAGGCGGAAAAAGAGAGGTTACTTTTGGCAACAAAACGATGAAAGATTCGATATATTTGATCAGATGAAGCGATCTCCACTCCTTTTGCTCCTTCTACCGCTGGCTTTGTCCAATATTGCGATAGCCCAGGCGCCGAAGGCCGATCTAACAAAGCCCATTAGCTACCGGACGGTAGCTGTACCGGTCAGGCAGGCCTTGAAAGACCTATCTAAAGCGATGGGCACGAGCTTGATAGCTGACGGAGACCTAGGCGAGGAGCGGATCATTTTGCGCCTCGACGGAGTGCCCGCGCAGACGGTTCTTGACAACATCGCTTCCGCATGCTCGGCGGAATGGAGGCCGGTGAAGGGAGGCCTGGAGCTTTTCAGATCGCCTGCTCTCGTAGCAAAGCTGCAGCAGGAGGAAATGGACAGACGAGTAAAACGCGTCACTGACTCTATCCGAAAGATGGCGGCTGATGCGGCCACCGATGGCCGGATGACGGCAGAAAAGGCTTCCCACATCGCCCAATTACTTATCCACGACGACGACCTGTTAGGCACCGGCAACCGGCCACCGTACAACGCTCAGGCCACGCTCGCAACGATAAGACCGATGGCGGAGACCCGCTTCATCGCCCGAATACTTTCGTCAATGGATCCGAGGGAGATCGCCTCGCTAACCCCCGGGGGCCGGTTCGTGTACACGGGAAAGCCGAACGCCGTACAGCGTCAGTTGCCACCCATCGACGACTCCCTAGTTCAGGCATACGTTGAAGACCAGAATTTGATCGCAGACTCCGTTGTTGGGCAGGTGGCAAAAGTGAAAGGACAGGTGCCTCCAGAGGTTTCCAGCGAGTACGCCCACATCAAGGATTCCAATTTCAGAATCTTCGTAATCTTCGAGCCTTCAGCGAGCGGCGAGTCAATCCGAGCGAATCTCAATATTCTGGATTCGGCGAGCAATACGGTCGGTGAAGACATGGTCGAACTTGGAAAGAAATTGTCGGTTCAGGATTATCGCAGCCAAGTCGATCAAAGCCGCGTCACCGCAAACGAAAAGGGGCTCACGGTAGATCCCGAACTAAAGCTTTTGCTCCAGAGGTTCACGGACACCAAGAAGTCCGGCACGGCGACCCCACTTGATCCGGCCCTCCGGAGCGCCTTACTAACGCCGACGGAACATGATCCACTGTCTTTCTTCACTTCCAATTTGGTGCTGGAGGCCGCTGACAATGAAAACCTAAACACGGTGTTCGTTCCGACCGACCTATGCGAATCCGCCGCGATCTCGGCTTGCAGAAATGGAAAGTTCACGCGCCCGCTGCTCACGACGCTCCTGACCCAGTCGGCGAACATGGACTGTACTATCGAAGACGGATGGTTCATCGGCAACCCCGTAGAACCCCTGCAAGCGGATGTATTTCGATGCCCGAGAACTGATTTGGAGACCTATTTGCAGTCGATTGAAGCCGATGGCTACGTGTCAATTGAAAACCAAGTGGCACTCGTCCTCGCGTCCACCTACGGCACGGCCGCCCTCCTCCCATCGCTGCTTAAGACCGAGATTTGGGGAAGCGCCGCGTCATTAGATAACTATCCCGATGAGAACACGATCCGCCTCTACGGGAGCCTCACGGAGGACGAGAAGAGTGCTGCCAAGAAGGGCTTAACTCTGACCGTAGCTTCGCTGACACCAGAAAACCAGAAAGCCCTCACGTGGTTTGTTTACACCGGCTATTCGGGATTCTCCGTCTCTCCGGAGACTTGGAACAAATTCAAAAACGGGAATTGGAGGGCGATCTATGCCGAGAAGACGGAATTAACGCCGAATGGTTTATCGCCGAGTGACACCCTCACCATCACCGAGAAGACCGATCCCGTTATCTACTACGCCGAGACCCAGCATGGGCAATTTACATTCCGGACAAGCGGGAGTGTGGAAGAAGCCGCTCAGCGTATCGCCACCGCTGAGGTCATGCAAGACCCGGTCTACGGAATCGAGGTTGACCACTTCAGCGTCGGTTCTCGCAGGCAGATAACCTTGAAGTTGGCCGTTCAAGGACTCTATGAAATGGAAGGAACCATCGATGAGAACCGCGGCGGCGACTTAAGAGGAGTCTCGCCGGACAAGCTTGCAAGCACAATGAGCCCGGACGTTCGCGACCAATTCGTTGCCGCCTTGGCGAAATACCGAGCCCGGTTCAAGCAGTACAAACAAGCAGCATCCCCCGCCCCGGCCCCTCAACCTTCGCCACCGCTTCTGTTTTTGGACCATCCCAATCCGCCGGATCAGCGAACAGGCTTCGGCACTTTTAGGGATAGCATTCGAACAGGTTTGATTCTATGAAATTTCTTCACAGCTTTCTCCCGCCAGTTGCAATGACGATTGCAATGCTCTCGTTTGCGCATGTCCCTGCGGCGGACTTGGGCATAGACCCGGTCTCCCAAAATCTTACGAAGAAGTTGGACTACACGACGGTTGCGGTGCCGTTGAGCAGGGCTCTGGCAGACTTATCCAAGCAAGCGGGCACCCAATTGATGGTCACCCAGGATCTCGCTAACCAAGTCATCGTATTGCGGTTGAAGGGAGTTACTACGGATGAGGCAATGAAGCGGATCGCTTCGACGGTCGGCGCGGAGTGGCATACGGCGCATGGTGGCTTTGAGCTCGTGCGGCCGGAGGGCTTGGCGGCAAAGTTGAGGGAGCAGGGATTGGCCGCACGGGCGAACGGGATCACGAAGATGATTGACCAGCAGTTGAAGCTCGCTGAGGCAGGACAAGTCTCTACTGCGGCAGACGCGGCCCGGCTGGCGGACCGCCTTTACCAGGCTGCCGTTCAGCAGGAAGGGGATAGCAGTGCTTGGCCGACATTTCAGCAGGTCCGTAATACGACTCCGGAGTATCGGGCGATCTGGAAAGTCCTCTCGTCAATCGATCCAAGGGCGATCGCGGGAATGGAGTCCAGCCAGCGGTTGGTCTTTTCCAACAAACCCACCGCAATGCAGCAGCCGATCTCTGCAGACCTCACCGATGTCGGCCTCCAGATGCAAGAGCAGCAGAACCTGGTCGCAGACGCATTCAAGAAGCTGGAAAAGCCGGGCGGCGGGCCACAAACCTTCAAATTTGGACGTCCGCCGGTAGATCCCATGTCCTCGGCGCCGGTGCGGTTCGTTATTGGCGTGCAGCTTGTCTTTCTCAGCCAAAGCTATGTCATCGACATGATTGGTTTCGATGCGAATAACAGCGTGGTTGTCACTTGTCACGTAAGCATGGACGTCATCAGCGATTTCGGAGGGATTATGGCTGACCGTGCGCGGGTGGCCAAAGCAAACATCTCTGAACCTGATTTGGCGGTCTCGCCGATGGTCCAGGAGATGCTCGATTTCATGAAGAAGTCGATGGCAGGAGGAGGTGGAGGCGGAGATGTACGGCTGCCCGATGGCGCACTTCGGGCTGCGCTTTTGAAACCGGAAGAGAGAGACCCGCTTGCCTACATTTATTCGGAAGGACTCCTCGGGATCGCCGAACGCCGAAACGTGAACCTCGTCGCGTATCCTGACGACTCTGCGTTTTTGATCGGCATGTTCGCGGGCATGGAGGGGAAGCTTAAGCCTTCTCTCATCATGCAGACCATTACGGGGCTGGGCCCCATGGTCCCTACGAACGTCTTGGAGCAAGACGGGTGGCTGACCATTGCGCCTGTAGATCTCGAAGCTGCGGAAAGGTCAAGAACATCGCGTGTCGCCCTTGGGAATTTCCTGCGCGCTTATGACCAAGCGGGCTTTCTGTCCCTTGACATGGTTGGCAACCTCGTGGCGTCCGTGACGTCGCGGGAACTACCGGTCTTGGACCTCTTTCTGCCGATGATGATGGACCCCACAGCCCATCTGGATCAATGCGGCGACCTCGGCATGCTGAAGCTCTATGGGAGCCTCGACCAAGGTCAGATGACCCGGCTGACCAGCAAGCAGGCTATCCGGGTGGCTGAATTGCGGCCAGAGCAGGCGGCGCTCGTAAGCCGCTACGTCTACGAGGGCAAGGATCCGGCTCACCATTTTGGGCAAGGGAGTTCTGACGCGGCCGCCGAGAGTGAGCCGACTGAAGCGCTTCCCTCCGGATTGCCTGATGTCTCGACCGTTTCGATGACATCCGACGACGAGAACGTGTACTTCGTGAAGCAGAGCATCAATGGCTCGACCTATACGAGCCCAATGAACATAAGCGCCCTCGGCTGGACGGTGTCTCAAAAGGACCACCCGACCGGCTCGCCCGAGTTCCGACCTACGGTCTTGAGCATCCAGCCCGGTGTCCAACGGACCGTTCACTTTGTCATCAGCACCGGGACAATGGCGCGATTTGAAAGCGCGCTCAAGGAGCAACGAACCGTTCAGGGCGGACCTTGGACGCTGGACAACTTACCGGCCGCTGTAAAGAAGGAGTTGGACAAAGCGGTAGCCATGTATTCGAACTTGCCCGGGCAGGCCGGGCAAGATTCCGCTCCTATTCCGGCGCCGGCGGCGCCGCCGTCTTCGTGAGGCTGGCTGTTAGGGAAATGAAGGGCATAAACGTTCTCTTGGCCGCGGTTCTTTTCGGTGGTGCAACGCAAGCTTCTGCCACCGCTCCGCGGTGGTTCATTTCGCGCGGGCTTCCGGGGGTATCGCTGGGGAACGCTCAACCCCAGGCTACTTTTTTTGACCCCTCCGGGGTCACCTGTCGCACCCTGAATATTGGGCCGACGGTAGGGCCCTTCGGCATCGAATTGCTTTCTTCTAATAGGAGGTGGGCTGCAAAGGACGGCGGGTCGTACCAGGGGCGGCAGCAGTTGATCAAGCCGATTAGCTACCGAACGGTGGCTATTCCTGTTAGTCAGGCCCTGAGCGATCTCTCGAAGGTGTCCGGCACGAAGTTGATGGCCGACGGGGACTTGGGGGAGGAGAGGATCATTTTGCGGCTGGATGCGGTGCCGGTGAGGTTGGTGATGGACAAGATCGCCGACGTTTGCTCGGCGGAGTGGAAGCCGGTGGATGGCGGGTTTGAGCTTTTTCGGTCGCCTGCGACGGTAGGGAAGCTGCAGAAGGCGGACTTAGACCGGCGGGTTTCTCATCTTACGGGGTCGATCCAGAGGTTGGTTTCGGAGGCCAAGACGGAGGGGCGCATGACGAAGGATGAAGCCGACAAGATGGCCCAGTACTTCATAAAGTCCAACGACCTATTGAACACTGGAACTCGTCCTCCTCATGACAGAGAGGCGGCGGCGGGTATTCGGCGACACATGGCCGAAACCCGGCTATTGGCGCAGATATTGGCGGGCATGGACCCGGCCGAACTGGCTTCGCTGACCCCCGGATTCCGATATGTTTACACGACGAAGCCCAATGCGGTGCAGAGGCAACTGCCGCCTCTGGACGAAGCAACCTTGAGAGCGTATGTCGATGACCAAAATCTGGTTTCCGATGCCGTGAACGACCAGATTCTCAAGGTAAAGGGGCAGGTCTCTCGGGATGTGACAGAGAATTATCCTCAAATCGATGATCTAAACCTAAAGGTCTATGTGGTGTTTCAGGCGTGGCCGGGCGTTTACACCTGCCAGGTTGACCTTTACGTTAACTCACGGACGAATAACGTTGGAAGAGCGGACGAGCTGTTAGCCAATCCTTTGCAACCTAAGGATTATTTGTCGCAGCAGGCGGATGGTAGAAGCAAGTCGAATTTTAGCGGGTTGGAAGTAAGCCCCCAGTTGAAGCCCCTTCTCTTAAGGTCTGAATCGGTTAGCCCGGCTGCTGTCTTGCCTCCCTTGGATCCAGCGCTCAGAAGTGCTCTGTTGAAACCTACCGAACATGATCCGCTGCTATTCACCTCCGACTGCGTCTTAAAGGTCGCTGATGCGGAAGGCGTCAACGTGGCCCTCGTGCCCTGCGACGCATGTGAGTCGATGGTCATGTATGCCGCGGGGAAGGGAAAGTTCACTCGGGAGCTTCTCGAAACCGAGATGACTCAGTATGGTGGTGAAGATTGCTCCGCTCAGGACGGTTGGTTCACGGGCAAACCCGCCAGCCCATTGCGGGCTGATTCCCAGCGGTGTCCACGTGACGCCATGGAGAGGTATCTGCAGGCAATTGACGAACAAGGCTTTGCGTCAATCGAAGATCAAGTCGGACTTGTCCTAGCTTGCGCCTATGGAACGAGCGATGGCTTGCCGCTTCTATCGAGAGGCGAAATCTGGGGTTCGCAAGGTGACTTCGGTAATTCCTCTTCGGAAACCGCTCTCCGGCTGTATGGAAGTCTGACGGAGGAACAGAAGACTGCTGCGAAGGCCGGGCTTTCATTGACCTACGCACAGCTTACGCCCGATCAACAGGGTCGCCTGGCATGGTTTGTCTACGGAACGCCCTTCACATATTTCTACGCATTGCCTGACCCTAAAACACCGGCGAGTGCTCAAAGTATTGAGCTTGAAAAAACGGACTGGACCCCTGATGGGCTGCAGCCGGGTGACACCTTGGAAATCAAGGAAAACGTTGACAACGTGGCGTTTTACTCCGTTAGCTACAATGGCCAACCCGGCTACTCGGGTTCGGGAACAATTGACGACGCGGCTCGTGAGGTCGCTGCAGCGGAGAAATCCTCTCCGGGCAGATTCCAAACGACTATCGATAACATGCGGATTGGAACTCGGAGGCAGATAGTGATTAAGGTCACCGTGCCTGGCAAATGCTGGATAGGCGGTTCTATTGACGAGAACCGCGGCGCGAACGTTAAGGGTGTCACGCCAGACAAGCTTGCCGACACGTTGAGTTCAGACTTAAGAGATCAATATCTTGCAGCCCTTTCGCGATACCGCGCTCAATTCAAGAACACAACGTTTTTGGGGCCGGAGGAGCCTTCATCAACGCCGCCGCCTAGATAATGGAGCTTCAAAGCATGATGTCCAGAGTTTTCCTCGTCCTTACCGCCGCGCTATTGGCGCGGGTCGGCCTTTGCCAAAAGGCGTTGGTAATTCCAAATAAGACGGTTGCCTACACGACCGTTGCGGTGCCTTTAACTCGGGCGTTTGGCGAGATGGGGAAGTCGGTTGGGGTCAAGTTTGAGATTGATGGCTCGATGGCTCAGGAACCGGTGATTTTTCGGCTGGACGGGGTGCCTTTGAAGGAGGTCATGGATCGGGTGGCCTCTATGGAGGGGGCGGAGTGGAAGGTTGTGGATGGCGGGTTTATTCTGTTTCGGTCTTCCGACGATGTTGCCCGACTGACGGCGGCGGACGGGGCGCGGCGGGCGGCGGCGGTTAGGAAGTCGATCGATGAACGGGTGGCGAGGGCCGAGAAGGAGGGACGGATGACTCCAGAGAAGGCGGAGGCGATGGCGCAAACCCAGATAGTGTTGGCCAAGCAGTATGCGGCGGGCGCTTCGCCTCTTGAGAACGGGGCGGTACGATCCGCGCAGGCCCGCGCTATGCCCATTGCCCGGCTTTTTGCCCAGATCATGGCGAGCTTTAACGCTCCGGATTTAGCGGGTTTGCGGCCGGGCGGGCGGTATGTCTTTAAGGCGAAACCGACTTCGGTGCAGTACGAGTTACCGCCGTTGAATCCATCGATCTTCCGGGAGTTTTTCGATGACTCAAATCTGCTGAATGACACAGTCAACACCGACTTCGGCAATGCCGCGGGCATCTCAAATTCTTTGAAGCCAAATGCACTTCACTTGGCATACCTCCCCTCTCAGGTTCAAGTTGCTTTCGAACCACGGGTGGGTGGAGATCAGGTGCACGTCACCATGGAAGTTCTGGATGCTCAGGGCCAGACCTTGGCCTCAGCGACCGATACGCTTGCGTGGGATTGGAACGCCCTGGTGGACAGGGGAAGGGAAAATCAACTACAGAGAGGAGCGATCTCCGGTGGAATCAAGCTCGGTGCAGACACATGCAACATGGCAAATTTAGAGTTGCGAGGGTGGAACGACCTCTCTTCCCCAGCGCTCTCCCCTGATTTGATGGCGCGCTTGGCTTTGCCAACGGTTCACGATCCGGAGTCTTTTGCTTGCTCTGAAATCGTTTTGGGCTTGGCGGCGAAGAGCAATATCAACGTCGTTTTCCTTCCGACCGATGGAAACGAGGAATTTAGTCTGTTTGGATGCCGATCCGGTTACATCAGTTGGGACCTCTTCAAGCTCGAGATGGATCGAGAAGCGAATACAGTGGTTGACATAAAGGACGGCTGGTTAACTGGCAAGCCAATCAGCCCGCTAAGGACCGCTTTCTACCGATGGCCCCGTCCCGCGCTGGAGACGTTCACTAAGTCCGTCTTGGCCAACGGGGGCGCTTCGATTGATGAGCTAGCAAATTTGGTCTTAACGATGCCTCATGGGTCCGGATTGGAAGAAGCCTCCTTTTACAAGAGGCTCCTTTTGCCTCCCCAGCCAGCAACCTCGGGGCTCGCCTCCGAAGAGGCGTTGCGGTTATGGGCTGGCTTGTCAGAGAAGCAAAAAGAGGCCGCAGCGAATGGCGGAATCACTTTGATGAGGGATCAACTCGACCCTGAGCAACGAGAGTTGGCAAGCGATTTCTTGTACTTGGGTATGGGCATGATCTCCCTGGAGGATAGCGCGATCAAAGGCATTCCGCAGGAGCAGTTGAATGACGATTTCGTAGCAATTACTTCCGCCGAAAAGACCGAGACTTTTCCAACCGGCATTCCTGCCGGCGCGAGCTTGGAGATCAAAGATTCCACCTTCGCGACCTGCTTTTACACAACGACGGACGAGCATGGTCACGTGCAACGATCTGCCGACCCATTGGACGCTATTGCGGCCACCTACGCGCAGACCCAGCGTCCAGACCTGTTTCCTGACTTTGCAAGCTTGCCCTGGAACAACCTGAGGGTGGGGTCGCAGCGAAAGGTGACCATCAAACTCCATGTGGATGGCCGGTACATTGTCAGTCAAGAGATTGATGAGAGTGAAATCCCCTCAGGGACTGGAGTTCCCTTTAACAAGGTCCGCTCGATCTTGTCCTCCGATGAGTTGAAGAGGTTTGATGAGGAGGTGGCGCGGCATTTGCAGTTCTTCAAGAAGCATAAGAAAAGCGACTTCGATTGGGCGAACTCCGATTCGCCGTCATCGTCCCCGGTTGCTCCGCCGCAGCGGTGACGAATATGGAGTGCGGTGTCTTT
>JANYLD010000413.1 GCA_025363835.1 Armatimonadota bacterium | reverse complement strand
TGGGAGTGCGATAGCTTGCTCGCGCTTTGACCCAACGTGTAAATCCTCGCGTTGATACTTAATCGAGAGAAAGCGCGAGCAAGCTCTCGCACTCCCAAATGGACTTCGCTCCGAAACTACTAGTGCACCGCGCTCACGGCTCCCGCCTTCAGGGCAGGAGCGTCGGACGCCAGCGCCTTCCGCCCAACCAACCAGTAGGTCACCATCTCCCCTTTCCCCTTCACGAGAACCGGGCCGCGCTCTTCAAATTCGAACCGATCCCCTAAAAGCGAGACAACCTCCTCGGTAACTTGAGTCTTGCCCCCAATGCCATGTGATTCCATGCGGGAAGCCGTATTCACGGTATCGCCCCATAGGTCATACACAAACTTCCGGGTTCCAATCACGCCCGCCATCAAAGGTCCCGTTTGAATCCCGATTCGAATTTCCATCGGACCTCCATCAGGTCCGACTGTCGAGGCCATCACGCCCTGCATCTCAAGCGCCAACGCCGCTACTGCTTCCAAGTGGTCAGGCTTAGGGGTCGGCAATCCGCCAGCCACCATGTATGCGTCACCCACCGTCTTGATCTTCTCCAGCCCATGCTTCTCAACAAGCTCATCGAACTGAGAAAAGATTCCGTTCAAGAACCCAACAACGTTCTCCGGCGCCAAACCGGCGGCAAAAGGAGTGAAGTTCACCACGTCGGCAAAGAGGACGGTGGCATCCTCGTAGCTCTCCGCAATCACCTCCCACTTCTCTTTCAACCGCTCTTTTATCGGCTCCGGAAGCACATTGCTCAAAAGCATTTCAGAGCGCTGCTTCTCGTCCATGAGCAACCGGCCCAGTAAGAAATCCCGCCTCAAAGCCCGATCCGTCGGGTAGGCGGCTGCCAGGCCCAAGACAAAGGCAAAACCCAAATACACTGTCTTCTCAACCTGAATGTCCCAGGCCAATGGGCGAACTTTGAAGATCCAAAACAGGCTGATCGCACTGATGAGAATCGCTGTGTAAACCGCGTTCCAAAATCCAAGCCCGGCGATCGTGAAGACTCCGAAAACAACAAACAGAGTAGGAATCACGGACTGCCGCTCATAGAAGTCTTCAGGTCCCACATGCTGGACGAGGAGAAAACCGGAGGTGATAAAGACGGCCAGAAAGCACATCAGGATCTGCGCATAGCGCGGAAACCGCACGCTAAAGCTGGCCCACACCACCATTACAACCGCCGGTGAAAGCACGTAGCGGCACATGATTTCGTTAAGGCGCCTCATGTTCGGATCGCCTAACCAAGGAAGCGAGGCGGCCAACATCAGAAGCAGGATCATCACCAAGCCAAACCGCAGCGGCTTGACCGACCTCTGAGCGTGGTGCTCCCGGTACTCGCGTTCAAGCTCCGGGGAAAAATGCATGCCCCAGCTCAAATGCTCACTGACCAGTTCGTCGATGCGGGTCATGCCCTTTCAGTTTATCTGCCCCAAGGATCTTCCCCCAGGTCTGGGGGAAATATCCGAAAGGGGATGCGGGAGAACACGACAGAGTTGAGAAGGATTCCTCCCTCCATAAGGCTCATCCAAGCGCGCTTCGCGACCTAGCGACTGCAACAGGTTTATTACCCCCCGTGGATCCCAATGGAACCGAGCAGCGCTTGCAGACGACAAACATCGCAGGGAAGGCGGTGTACGAGGCATAGCGTGCGCAGTGCCGAAGCTCCGCTCCCTACAAATTTCAAGTGCTGGGTGCTGAGTGCTGAGTGCTGAGATTCTGCAAGTGAACCTAGCACCCATCCAATTCTCAGCCCTCAGCACTCAGCCCACAGCACTCGGGAGCCCTAATCCAACCCAACCTTTGCCAAGGCCGACTTGTAGGCTGCCTCGTTGTAGCCGCCCTGGTAGTCGACCACCTTCCCAGTCTTGTCGATGAGAATAAAGCTAGGCAGGGGATCGATCTTAAACAGGGTGGCAACTGAGCTATCCGAGTCCACGTAGACGGGCAAACTCAGGTTCTTAGCCTTTAAGAATTTCCGAATGAGGTCCGGCTTCTCGTTGCTGATGGCCATTACGATGCCATCCTTCAAGTGCTTCTCGTAAACGGCTTGCGTCTTCGGCAAGGTGAGCTGGCAAGGGCCGCACCAGGTTGCCCAGAAGTCGATCATCACCGGCCTGCCCTTGAAGTCGCTGAGGTGCACGACCTTTCCGTCCAAGCCCGTGATCGTAAAGTTTGGCGCCTGCTTTCCAATAAATTGACCGGGCACAAAGGAGCCGGACATAGCGGCCAAAATGTCCGCCGGTACCTTGGCATCAAACGACTCTTTGGACAGATCGGGGTTCGCTGTCACCAATGAATACGACTCGGTGATTTGCTGGTGCGAGAACTGCTCGCGGGACTGAGCATCCATCTTCCGGCCCTGCTCGCTCGCCAAGTAGTCCCTCACCAGAGGCTCACTGTCGAATTGGATCCAATGAACCAGGCCGGTCTTCTCACCGATGAGCATCGAGACGTGTCCGAAGTCGCCCTTCGCGTAAAAGTGAACCTCGTGGCCCTCTTCGCCTCGGTCCAGCTTTACTTCTTTCCCAAACTCTACAGGCCCTTTTGTGAGATCGACCAATTGCGCAAAACCGTCCCGTCCGGCAAACATCAGGTAGAGCGGACTGCCCTCGTAGACCGGATTGGTCAAGAAAGGCGTGTCGACCTTGTTGAGTGCCGCCGGCGCAGCTTCGCCAATTGGCGGCTGCTTCGCGTCCGTTGAGTATTCCGCTAACGATTTGCCGTCGCTCACCGACATAGAGGAAAAGGAGTGCGGGTCGCCGGACTCGATCTTGAACTTGTTCGGCGCGACATACAGAATCGCCCGACTCTCCGCCGGCGCATCCGTCTCCCCGATCTTCATGTTCCAGGCGCCCTTGGCGGCGAACGACTTCATGTTTTTGTGCTGGTCCATTGACCACATCAAGAACTCCTCCGCACTCCCATTTGAATTTCCGCAGGAGATGAGGGGTAAGAAGAGGACTAGGGCAACAAAGGCGGCAAAAACTTTCATAAGTGGCAGCGGCCCCAAGATTATGAACGCGGAATCGGCTCATACGCCTGCAGACGCGGCGTTCGACCGATCAGCTGGCGGGCGCTGCGTCGTTCACGACACCGATGGCCAAAGCACCGAATGGAAATATAGAATCTACGACCGTGAGTCCACCCTTGAACCGGAACATATAGATGCCAGGAGTATCCGATGAGACAACCGCCAAAAGGGCATCATTTCCGACTTCCATGTATTGGGTAATAGCAGCCGGCGCGGTCACAAACGCAGTTGTAGCGATGAACGTCCCGTTTGGGCTCAACTTGACAACATTGCCGTTCTTGATCACAAGGACGTTGCCGTCAGACGCGAATTCAGGCTGTTTAGCGTTAGAGGTGACGAGAATCGGCACGCCACCATTTGCAGGCTGCCGAAAGATTTGGCCGGGAGTTGTGGGAAACGTGTCCTGATAGAGAAACTCGGTGGCTCCGTGGTTCCAAAGATGCCAATTGGGCAAATACTGGTTGTTGATCTGGGGAATCGAGGTAATCGCCTTAGTGCTCACATTCATTTTGAATTGAAGGTTAAACGACATAAAGGACAAACTCCCGTCGGGAAGAAAACCGACGAGTCTAGGATCGTCACCAGTACTCGGATCGGTGTAAAAGACTTGATCGCCTGTGCCGTCTGCTTGGATCACATGGAGATCCTGATTGCGGAAATAGAAGATCCTTCCCGTCTTGGGCTGGATCGATATGCCCTGATCGAAGAAAGCATTGTCAATGGGAGGGAAAGCGAGGGCAGCATATTGCTTAGGTTGCGTTGTGGTCCCCAAATAGGGCGTGACGACTGGGACTCCGGTGGAGTCGTTCTCAACTGCGAAGAGAAACACGCTAGGGGTTTCTCGAGAGGCGGAGCCCGCTCCGCCGCAACCAGAAAGTAGGGGCAAGAGCACCGAAATGGCCAGCCAACGGGAGCGCTTGTTCATATCACCACCTGACACACTGACCCTTTGGACGCATCCCGAAGTTAATCGGTTACAGACATCGATTGGAACAGCCTCGTTCCGGCTTCCGAGGCAGCAATGGAGATGGCTTTTTGGGGTCCACCGAGACGATACGAACCTCTCGGCCGTTTGCACACCCAACCCCGGCACCCGATCATTCGATCACGTGATCACCCGAACCCCGTCACCCGTTACCCCTCACGCGGGACCCGTCACCCTGCCCCAGGGACGCAACCTATTCGGCCTCTTCTCCATCCAAGCCTTTGGGAAGCGAAATGGCTCAAAGTGTGCAGACATCGACTAAGATGAACCGGCCAACCGTGCGTGAGGCTGTTTGGCTTACATTCACGGCGGTCCTCGGGCAGGTAGGTCTAGCTGCTCTCTCAGCTGCCGGCGCTGTGATTCTCTTTGCTTTGCTAGCCGATGTCGTGGCGGAAGGCGCAACAAGACGCTTCGATCTGTCCGTGGTCCACTACTTCCACGTTCATCAGCCCTTATGGATGCACGTTCCTCTGATGGATGTTACGTGGCTTGCGAACGGTCCCACGATCGCAGCCATCCTTTCCCTCACTGTCTTCCTCCTCATTCTCATGAAACGCTTCTGGCCAGATGGCGGCATCCTTGCGATTGCGGGTCTGGGAGGATGGGGGTTCGTCCAGCTCGTTAAAGCCGTTTACCACCGGCCGCGTCCAAATTATGCGGTCGACACCGGCTACTCCTTCCCAAGCGGCCACTCGTTTTTATCGACCGTCATCTACGGAATGCTCGCCTATTACTTGACGCTGAACATGGAGCGGCGCGCCCAGCGATTCATCTGGTGCGTGGCCATTCTGATGGTCCTCATGATTGGAAGCAGCCGAGTTCTTCTCGGCGCCCATTACCCTTCGGACGTATTAGCCGGATTTGCCTCCGGCGCCGCCTGGCTCTGGTGCTGTCTCGCTCTGCGGCGCCTTTTCCGTAAACGAGACTGGTCCAGTTGGAGGCAAGAGCGGCTTACAAGGCTCACCGAGTCGCGCAGCCTTCTCGAAGAACTCGGGCCTCAGCGTGGCCAGTTAGAGACCCTCGGGCACGGACTGCTTCAGGACGACAAAGTCAATATGAGCAGCAGGCTTCTGGCTAGGTTCGGTTTCATTGTGGAGCGCATTTACCAAAGGCTGGCCGACCCCGCTCGTCTAGCCATTCGGCCGTATGATCTCGTCGCCTACGCCTACTTTCTCCGCACCGCAATCAAGAACGTCACCCCCGAAGCTGCGTCCCGTCACAGCGATGAAATGAGCCGGGCCGAGCACGCCCTAAAACAACTTTGGATCGTCCAACGCGGCCTCTTCGGCCGAGGATCAGACGAGCCCACCAATTCAGCCCAAACCAGCACATCGTAGATTTGGGATCCTGGTGATCGGGTGATCGGGTGATCGGGTGATCGGTGACCGGTGATCGGTGATCAGCTGACCTCAGCCCGCAGCCCACAGCCCCACGGCCCTCAAGCCCACAGCCCGCGCCATAATCCGAACATGTTCGCGCTCCTGCCCATTGCCGCTCTTGCCGTTACCCAAGCCAAAGGTGTGCTCCACCGACCGGGCATCGATCTTCCCTACACGGTGTACGGAAAAGGCGAACCCGTGGTGGTCATTTCTGGCGGTCCCGGCTTCACCACCGACTACGAACTCGGCATCATGAAGGGCTGCAAAACTCCAAACCTCGAATGGATATTCCTCGAGCAACGGGGCACGCCGAGAGCACGCCTCGATAAGGGCACCGTGAACGACTTTACGATGGCCAAGTACGTCGAGGACTTCGACGCCCTCCGCAAGCAACTCCACTTCGCCAAATGGACCGTCATCGGCCACTCTTGGGGCAGCATGGTCGCCCACTCGTATGTTGCCGCCCATCCGGATCGTGTGGCAGCCGTCGTCTTCCTCGGCGACGTGGGACCTGACACCACCTCGTTCCAGCCCGCGAGCGACAACGTAGACCGGGTCCTCAACGCCGATGAACTGGCCGAAGAAGCCAAGCTAGGCGGCAATGCCGTCACCGGCCCTGCCGACGACGCTACCGCTCTGAAGCTATTTATGGTCCAACTCCCCGGCTATTTTTACAGCCGAGAAAACGCAGATAAGCACCGGGGTGACTTCGTGGAGGGCAGCCTGGTCGGCAACACCGAAAATCTTGTCCTTCCCGCCCTTGCTAAGGAGAACTGGGACGTTAGCAAAGCAATCGCCAAATACAACGGCCCGGCGATGGTCCTCCAGGGCCGCCAAGATCTCCTCGGCGAGTCGCCCGCATGGAAGGACCGATTCGCAATGCATCAACTCCAAGTCGTCTTCGTCGAGAAAGCCGGCCACATGCCGTGGATGGAGAACCCAGCGCCGTTCTTCTCTGCACTCGATGCATTTCTCGCAAAGAATGCGATGTAGCGCTCGGGCCGACAACAGAGTGAAGTCCAGAGCAGAAGTCGCGTACGGCTTTTCGATATCCCCTGAAAGCAGCAGCATGCAAACCACGCTGGTGAGAAAGCCCAGGATGTAACGCGCCCCCATAACCTACCACTTTGGACTGGATAGCAGTCATGGTGGCGCATTTGAGTCAACGCTTCCTCATCTCCGGCGAATCGTCATCAAATTGGGAGTCCTCCACAGAATGGAAGATTTCTAAAAGCAAGCTCTAAGGTGCGGCAAACAGGATCCGCTTCCTGCCTTGATCGATCGAGACACTGAATTTTCGAAGCAGTCGGCCTCCGATATTGGCGAACGGGAAAAGGTCGTTCAGCTCGATCTGGTGAATTGGCATCTCCAATCCTCCAACCAAAATGCGGTCTTTTACCTTGGCCGCATAGATGTCCACGGTATTAAACAAAGTTCTCGCATGTCCGACTAGGACTGGAGCCGCTTGCAGGTTCAGATCTGGCTTGAACTTTGCAGGAATGGAGAGTTCCCCATCTGAGCCGGAGTCTACGTGGCCACCGACCTTAACTTTGCCAACTTGCACCTGCATGAACGGTATGCCGTGCTCGAGCTCATAGGGCAGCGATGCGCTCAATTGGTCCCGGCTCATGCCGCCAGGCTTTAGAACAACCCGCGAGTGCGGATAGTCTAGCGTCAAAAGCACGTCATGGAACACCGCGTAGCCGATCACTCCATCGAAGTAAGCGGCCGTTCCCTTTGGAGCGACTCCGCTATCAGCCATCATCCGCACTCCGTAGAGCGTCGCATCCCCCGCTTTGATTTCGGGAATCTTGTAGATGCTGACGACGCGGTTATGCTTACCGCTTGGATCGCCTGCCTGGATTATCCCTACCGGCTTCAACCCAAGGCTTTTAACGACTTCCTCGGAGATGCGCCCGCCCACCGCGCCGGTGTCCAGCGCAAAGCGGTAAGTCTTGCCCCCAATCTCCAAGTTAATTACCGGGGCCTGGCGGGCGCTCGGAATCGTCGGCAACACGACTTCGCGGGGACAGACGATTCGGTCGACCGGGGGGCCGAGACCGTCGTTCTGGGCCAAAAGAGAAAACGCAAGCGATAAAGCAACGATCATCGATAAAGGTACGTCTTAGATTTTGTAAATAGTTCCATGTTTTACAGAAACCATGAAAAAGCAGCTTATCAAGATCGATAAGGACCAGATACGTGCCCTCTCGAACCCGCGCCGGCTTGAAATCCACACCAGCCTACGGACGGATGGTCCGGCCACGGCGAAGGAGTTGGCGTCTCGTCTCGGGGTGGACGAGATGGGGCTTTACTATCACCTGAGGCTCCTCGCAGCAAAGAATCTCATCTCTACTGAGTCACGAGAAGCGTTAACCAAGCCGGAGACCCTGTTTTCCGTCTCCGGCCGCTTTCTTGTCGATGATTTCGATTTGACCCAGGATGCCAACTTAAACGAGCTTTGCCGGAACGTCGATTCCCTCGCTCGCGCTTCCTCAAGAGAGTTTCGGCTGGCTGCGGCCGAAATGCAGAACGATCTGCACAGCCGGTCGATGATCGGCCGCCTGGCGGTGAGGATGAGCGATAAGAAGTTCAAGAAGCTCGTTAAACGCCTGCGCGAGCTTCGAGAATGGCTAGACGAGCCCGAAGATTCACAAGGGGCCCGCTATAGCGTTTCTTTCTTCGTAGTTCCTATCGTTCCAAGACCAGAATCATAGATCTGAGATCCCAGATCCGAGATCCGAGTCAAAAGTGGAGCCCAGGACGAGAATCGAACCCTTCCTATTCTTTACGAATACTGGGCGTTCAACCTGAAATCACCCTATACTGCCACTGAATGAAAACATTACTTGCAGTCTTAATTTCCGGCCTGGTGATCATTGGATGTGGTGGCATCGGCGGCTCCGGTTTGACTGGGGGCGGGACGACTGGCGGAACGACTGGCGGCGGCGGCAATCCATTCGCCGGCACAACCACCAGCAATTTCGTCTCGAGTGGCGGAAGCGGTGCTACCGGTACGGTAACGATAACGGTAAGCAACAGCGGTGCCATGACCGGGACGATTCACAAGACCTCTCCGCTTCCTGCGGTTGACGGAACTCTCACAGGACAAATCACGAACGCAGGAAGCGCGAGCGGCACAACTCAGTTCCCGAGCCAATCCGCAGACACCTTCACGGCTACTTTCACCAAGTCTGGAACGCCTCCCCATTTGAAAGGAACATTGACCCCCACTAGCGGCGGGACCGTCACGTTGAGCTAATCATAGTGATCGTATTGCCCAGCCTGTGCTCTTTGCAGGCTGGGGCCTTGAAGTGAGCGGACAATCCGTGGTGTATCAACTTGACTGATTACAATGGCCCGCCGAACAGGCTACAAACGCTGGGTCGGTGGTTTTCATCGACTATGAACAACTTTGGAGGCATCTAGTGCACAAAATAATGATGAGCGTTTCCGTTG
>JANYLD010000408.1 GCA_025363835.1 Armatimonadota bacterium | reverse complement strand
CATCGTCATCCGGCGATAGCCCTTCCGACCGAGCAGGCGCTCGGTTGCGTCCAGTATCGCCTCGCGCACGTCCCGCCGGGCTGCGACCGCCATTTGTCCTCCACCATTATGCACTGATTCGGTGAAACAGTGCATATATAGATCCATAGACTTCCACTTCACGGGCCGGTTTCATAGTTTTTTTTCTGACAAATGGCGATGGGAGTCTAACTCGATGTTGGAAAACTGAGTGAACGCAAAATGTATGCGAAGATGTGCGTGGAGGAGAGGCACGAAATGAAGGAAGACGTCAGGTCGGCGCGGCCTCGGCTAAGCGGGGACTGGCTCGGCATCGCGAGTCTCGTACTCAAGCACACTCACGCGCGCCGCGAGAGTGGTAGCAATTTGGCGGAAGGCCGTAGCGGGAGCGGACTCAGGATGACTGATCGATACCGGAACACCAGAGTCGCCACCATCGCACACTGCCGGATCCAGCATTACCCTGCCGAGGAACGGGACTCCAATTCTCTCCGCGGCAGATTGACCGCCGCCTGTGCCAAACACGGAGCCGCTCATATTCTCGACAATGCCGAGAATCGGAATGGCACGCTCCATTCCCTGTCCCAGCGTTCGGAACATGAGTATTGACTTGTTCGCAATCTCCTGCGCCAACTGCTGCGGGGTCATCACTATCACCACCCCGGTGAGCGGCACGAGCTTCGCCAGCGACATCGACGCATCGCCGGTTCCGGGCGGCAGATCGACGATAAGGTAGTCCTGGTCACCCCAATTCACTTCGTTCAAGAGGTCGACCACCGCCTTATGAATCATCGGTCCGCGCCAGACCACCGCTTTATCAGGATCGAGCAGCGAGCCGAGTGACATGAGCAGCACACCGTGTGCCTGAAGCGGCACGATCTTCGGACCGGTAGGTGAATGAGTCATCAGCGGACGATTGGTATTCCCCATCATCGTTGGAATCGATGGACCATAGATATCGGCATCGAGCAGGCCGACCTTCGCACCCATTGCGGCCAGCGCAACGGCCAGATTGACGGCAACAGTGCTCTTGCCGACGCCGCCCTTTCCGCTCGCAACGGCGATGACGTGGCGGACGCCGGGTATCAATTCCTGGGGGTCGATGGCGCGGCCGCGAACCTGCGCGGTCATCTCAACGTTGACCAGCGTCACGCCCGGTATCGACGCAACTGCCGTGTGCGCCTCCTCCTTCAATATCTCCTTAACAGGACAGGCAGGCGTGGTCAGCTCGACCTTGAACGCGACATTGCCATCGCAAATCTTGATTTCCTTGACAAATCCAAGTGCGACGATATCTCGGTGTAGGTCGGGATCCTGCACCACGCGTAGGGCATCAAGCACTTGCTGTTCGGTCACGACGGGCATGAGAAGCGGTCTCCTGACTGGTGTGGCCCATTGTACCTGTGCGCCAATGCAAAGTCAAAAGCAGGCTGGGCCGAGGTTTCAGTTCACAAAGCCGATTACAAGTTTGCTCTTCTTGGAAACCGTGACGGACTCTGGAAAACGGGCAACGGTCCCCTCACTACCGGCAATCTCGCACGCTAAGGGCTCGCCATCGATATGGGCGCTTACTGTCGCTGCGCCGGGAAAGGGCACCGTGACAGACCGAAGAGTAACCCTGCCCCACGCGACCGAAAGGGTCACCGTACACGCCGCGGCGGCCTGTGTAATCGACGCCGTACCCCACCCGTCCGCCGTAACGAAAAAGGCTCGGAACTCCTCGGCATTAAGTCTTGGCGCAATAGTGAGCGCGCCGCGAGTCGCATCGTACTGGTATCCGCAGGCTCCGTCGATCAGGGCCCAACTTGACAGCGCCCGGGCATAGTGGTCGCCGCACTCCACATCGTTCCATGGGCTGCGCCTCGCGCCGTTGTACCTCTGGCGCACGCTCCTCAGTACTTTGAGCGCTGGTTCAGTGCGCCCCTCATAGAGGCACAACGCCGCCACTTCATACTCGATTCCGGTCCAGATCTCATCGGAATAGAGTGTCGGCACGCCGGGCCGTTCGCCGTGGGGCCATGAGCAGATCAGCAGCCCGGGCTCGTCGTCGCTAGCAAACTGGCGCGGAACCTGCTTATGGCCCACAAAATCGTTGCGGAGATTATTGCGGATGATGCTGTCGAGCGCTACGGCAACGTGATCCTGCGGCAGGAGATGTCCCAGCCCGAGAACGTGCGCCCACCACTGCCCGAACAACTGATCTGAGTGACAGCCTGTGCCATAGTTCTGCTCCGGATTCTGCTCCGGATCGTAGATCTGAATGTAGTACTCTCCGTTCCAGAGGCTGCTGTCGTATCCGGCGCTCCC
>JANYLD010000373.1 GCA_025363835.1 Armatimonadota bacterium | reverse complement strand
GGCTCAAGGCTCAAGGCTCAAGGCTCAAGGCTTAACCTTCCATAATCTCCCCGTGCGAATCGACCCCGCGCTGTTTCAAGAGAACGAACGCACTCACCCCCAAGCAGATGAGCGGCAGTATATGGATGTCGGGGAGCTGGTCTGTGAGGCAGGCGGATTCCTCCCATCTGTAACCGTCGCCTATGAGACCTGGGGGACGCTTAACGAGTCCAAAGACAATGCGGTCGTCGCGTGCCACGCCTTATCGGGCGATTCGCACGCCATCGGCTGGTGGGAAAGGCTCATCGGACCGGGAAAGCCTATTGACACGGATCGATTCTTCGTCATCGGCACGAACTCGCTTGGCGGCTGCCAAGGCACGACAGGACCCGCCTCCCTGGCAACGGACGGCAAACGTTACGGAACCAGATTTCCGTTTGTGACAGTGGCCGACATGGTCGAAGTTCAAATGCGCCTTATTCGAGCCCTCGGCATTGGAAGGCTGCACGCGGTCGCGGGCGGCAGCATGGGCGGCATGCAGGCGCTGGAGTGGACCATGCGCCAGCCAGGAACGGTAAGGAAAGCATTCATCACTGCAAGCTGCGCGGCCCACAACGCGATGCAAATCGCCCTCAACGAGACCGGCCGCCAAGCGGTCATGCGAGATCCGCGCTGGCGAGGTGGCGACTATCCTCCGGACGACCAGCCGGCAGATGGCCTTTCGGTTGCCCGCATGATCGGCCACATCTCCTTCCTCAGCGACGCAAGCTTCGAAGCCAAATTCGGCCGCCGCCTGCAAGACAAGACGGCCTTCGACTACACATTCGCAAAGGAATTCCAAATCGAGAGCTATCTAAGCTACCAAGGTGACAAGTTCACCAAACGCTTTGACGCCAACAGCTTTCTCTATCTCACCCGCGCGATCGACTACTACGATCGCCACTCCCTCGAAGGCTCCAAATCCGAATACCTCTTCACCAGCTTCACCAGCGACTGGCTCTACCCGTCCTACCAGAGCGAAGTCATGCACACTATGGCCCTGTCCGCCGGTTGCCAGAGCAGGCATGATGTCATCGATCTCCCTTATGGGCACGACTCGTTTCTTTTGGATGGCGACCTGCAAGGTGCATATCTCAAAGACTTCTTGGCCAGCTAGCAGACCGGCGCCCAGGGGGCCCGGTGCGCAGCAAGTCGCGTCAACGGATCCCAATTCGAGCCCAGATATTCAAGTCGGCTACGATTCTCTTGCATATGGCGCACATTGGCGCGACAATAAGAGTAGATTTACAGAACGACATTTGACTCCTGTCGTTCGTTATAATGATCAGTCATCGCTTCAATTGCCAAAGCCGGCATGCGAGCGATTCATCGTTTGATTCGGCTAGTATTGGGAAGGAACCAGGGATATGGCACAGTACGCAGCTCCAGGAACGGAAAGCAAGCTGATCCTCTTGATAGAGGACAACATCGACGACGAGCGACTGACGCTCCGAGCCCTTCGCAAGAACAACATCATGAATGAGGTTGTGGTTGCGTGTGATGGCCAGGAAGCGATCGACTATTTGTTCGGCGCCGGCTCGTTCTCCGGAAGAGACATGTCGGTCATGCCCGCCGTTATCATCTTGGACATGAAGCTCCCCAAGCTAAGCGGCTTGGAGGTCCTCAAGAGGATCCGAACGGACGATCGCACCAAGCGGATCCCCGTTGTCGTCCTGACTTCGTCAGAAGACAAAACCCAAGTCAAGCAGGCCTACAAGACGGGCGCCAACAGCTATATCCAAAAGCCGAACGACCCGGCCGAGTTTTCAGAGATGGTCCTCCAGGTCGCAATGTATTGGCTGCTCTTAAACCGGACGACACCTGAGCGAATGCTGGCCTAGTGGATTGCTCGCATTGCGGAGATTCAAGATGCAGGATTCAAGAGGCGAGATAAGCCACGCTTCGCAAGAGCTGATTCCTGATTCCTGATTCCTGATTCCTGATTCCTGATTCCTGATTCCTGATCCCTGATCCTGAATCCAATCAAGCAATCGGCAATCAATAATCAAGCAATCCCTTAGGCCGGGCCCACGGCCTTGCACCTTGCTGCTCCGAAGTGCCATACTTTCCAGTCCTCGCGCGGGCGTAGCTCAGCGGTTAGAGCGCCGGCCTGTCACGCCGGAGGCCGCGGGTTCAAATCCCGTCGTCCGCGCCAGTACATTTCGACCCATGCCACGGTAGCTCAGTCGGTAGAGCATAGCACTGAAAATGCTAGGGTCGCCGGTTCGATCCCGGCCTGTGGCACCTCTCTTTTATGGACCTTCAGCGAAGGTAGGCGCAAGAGTCGGTAAATGGTAAATCGACGGATTCCGCTTACCCTCATGGCTCACGAATTGTAACTGCAAACGCACCTTTTCGGCCATTTACCACTTACCATTTAGTATTTACCACCCCCATGCCAGCAAGATTCAGAAAATCTGTGCACGTAAAGGCTTTTAGATCGTATCATTGGGATTGCCGCTCGCTTTCCGCGCGCGGCCTGGGGAGGATAGTTCCTGAATGTCTAAAGGTAAACGCCATAACAAAGGCGTCTTAGTCCTGCTTGTCACCCTCGTGGTGATTCTCGTGATTGGTTGCGGTGGCGGAGGTGGCGGCGGCGGTGGAAGCCTATCGACTACCGGTACGACGACCGCGACGACAGGAGGGACGACGGGCACGACAGGGACGACAAGCGGAAACGTCAGCTTGACTTTCCAGTGGCCGACTGAAGCGCCGACCTCGAGATCCATACCGTCTTATGCGGCAAGCATTGTCCTGA
Organism: Armatimonadota bacterium; assembly: GCA_025363835.1. GTDB lineage: Bacteria > Armatimonadota > Fimbriimonadia > Fimbriimonadales > Fimbriimonadaceae > JANYLD01. The sequence continues at coordinate 14,921 of JANYLD010000373.1, read as the reverse complement.
CGATCTATACGACAGGAACAACAAATGTTGTTTTCGCAGAAACATTCGACCGGAATCAAGCTTTCCCCTACAATCAGGTCGTGACTGTTAATTTGCCGGCGGGCAAGTACACAATTCACCTGGATGCGAAGCCTTTCGCCGGCGGGCATGGCGATACGTTGGCAAGTGCTGTGTTGCCGATCACCGTTACCGACGGTGAGAATGCAACAGTGGGTTTCACCATAACCAGCCTGGTTGCCACCATCTTTATCGACGATCTTCCGGCACAAGCCGCGGTGGGCGATAGCGTCCAGCTTTCGGCTCACGCAGAGGACAAGAGCGGCAATGCCATCCTCCTGCCGCAAAATGCTCTCAACTGGTCGATCACCAGCGGCAATTCGTTTGCTTCGGTGACGACAGGCGGGCTCTTTAAGGTCATTGCGCCTGGCACCGTCACTCTCCAGGCAACAGAGGTCGATTCCGGAGCAACGACAACTAAACAACTTTCATTGAGCGCGGGACCAAGCAACGGGGTGATCATCATTGTCAGCTAAGCGTATTTTGCAGTTTCTTCCTTACGTCGTCGGTGCACTCCTCGTGTGGGCGCTCGTTGGTTGCGGTGGTGCCGGAGCTGGTGGCGCCGCTGGAGGGCAAGTTGCCCTTAAGATCGCGTGGCCGAAGGCCAGTTCTTCTCGCTACATTCCTCCTTACAGCCACAGCTTGTCTTTCTCGCTTTACAGTCTGGATACCAATGCGGCCCCGCTCAATTTGGTCATCAATCGGCCGAGCGATCTGCCTTTGATCCAAACCGTGAATTTCAGAGGCCCGATACCTGCCGGCCGGTACACGTTGCAGGGTCTCGCAAAGGTTGGCTTCAACGGTCTTGGGGACACCGTCGCAAAAGCCCAAGTAGGGCTTGTGAACGTGCCGGTCTCCGGAACGGCCACCGTTGGCTTGACTCTGGCCACCACTCTCTATAGCATCGACCTTGAGGATATGCCCCTGAACATGATGGTGGGAGGCTCTCAACAGTTGGTCGTCCAAGTCTTAGATCAGGACCATAACCAGCTTTTCCTCCCTGACGGCGCTCTAACCTGGTCGCTACTATTCGGAGGCAACTCGGTGAGTTTGACCGACACCGGTTTCGTGACAGCCACCGCTGCCGGCTCGGCAAGAGTAAGAGTCAGTGAGGTGGGGGCGGGACTTTACAGCGAAGGAGACATCGCGGTAACTGCCTCGGGGATTCGCCACTTGTCTAGGCAAAACGCGCTTCCGCTACCGCTCTTCGTGAAGCCCAATTCGCGGCCTTCGTCGAAGAAGCACTAAGACAGCAATCGGGCAGGAATCTACAAGGTTCCTGCCCGATTTTATGCCCCAAAGTACACTGCTCCCTATGCCGTCGTGGGATAGAACCAAAGGGACGCCAGAACCGATTAGTGCCTTGAACAGAATTCTCGAGCTAGACAATCAAGAACCGCTCGTGGACCTCCGGGAACATTGCCCATCGATCCGCATCGCCCGAGAGTCTGCTATCCCTTTTGCCCGCCTTACGGTTGCCAAAATGGCCGAGCGTGCCGCTCAGCGACTGCCTGCGGGCGTTTACCTCGGCCTGGCAGAAGCATGGCGACCCTTCCAGCGCCAACAACGGATCTACGAGTTCATGATGAAGAGCGCGCAAGAGGCGTGGCCAAATCGGGGCCATCGCTCCCTCCGCAGAACCGTATGCCGCTGGGTCGCGCCAACCGACCAAAAGGCTCCGCCCGGCCATTGCACCGGCGCTGCCCTCGATGTATGGCTCCTCGACGAAAAGAACGAGCAGATCGACGTTTGGAGCCCCTTCCAAGAACGCTTCCATGCGGCTCCCACCTACACCTTGGGGCTTACGGAACAAGCTCTCGTCAACCGGATGATGCTGGTTGAAACGATGCTGGCCGAGGGCTTCTCAAACTGTCGGGACGAGTGGTGGCACTACAGCTACGGTGACGCCGGCTGGGCCGTGCGAATTGGCGCCAAAGAATGCTTTTACGGTCTCATAGAGCTTGGCCTGCACCACTACGAAGAGCAAGAGAAAGCCTCTATAGAAGCGGGCAAGTCGAGAACCAACCCGTTTAAAGGGGGCTGAGGGCTGGGGGCGGGGGGCTGAGGCTGCGGGCATAGGGTGCTAAAACATCTCCAAAAAAAAGCGGGTCCTTAGCCGGCTCAGGATGAGTTCTCAGCCTTCAGCACTCAGCACCCAGCACTTCCAGCCCTCAGCACTCAGCACTCAGCGCTTTATGGCTGCGGGCGCGGTGAGTAGTTCGCTCTCGTGGCGGCATCGACCGCCAGAGCCGGAATGAGGGGCATCTGCACACCGTTCGGCCGGAATGCGCCCGGGTAAATCAAGATTGCATCGACACCCAAGTCCGCCGGGCCTGCAGAATTCACGGTGATTTTCAACGTAGTCGTCTTGCCCGCGAGCTTCGTCGAGCCCAGCCGATACCACGCATATCCAGCCCCGTACGCGCTTACCGCCTCGGCGGGAATCTTGTAGGTCGTGCCGGCAAGAACAACGCTCACAGAATCTCTCATCGATTCTGGTATTCGCGCCGCAATCCACACTTCTTGCTCCGCGGCGCTTCTTACCGGAAGGTCGTAATTTGCATAGAAGCCGCCTTCCGGAGTCACCTCAGTATCGATGACCAAAGCTGATTTGGCGCTACAGCCGGGATCGCTCGAAATCGTGCTGAAGTTGTGCGCATGGCAAGATTCTGCCTCGATCCAGGAATAGGCCGCGATCTTCATGAGCGTTGACCGGAGGACGGCCCGCATAGCCATCAAGCTGCCCCCCGGATCCCGGCTAAAACCTTGGGCCGCGCCTGTGAAGTAATACTCTTCCTCGCTGACCGCCCCTCGTTCGTAGCCCAGCGCTTTCAACATGGATGTGAACTGGGTAATCGTCTCTTCGGCTGAGGGATCTGGAACCGGAATCTCCCGGGTGTTTTTCACCAGAAGCGGAACGTCCGAAACCGAAACCTCGACCCCGTTCTTGACAATCTTCGGGTTCGGATTCGATCCGTCCAGGGTTTCAAAAGTGGGGGATTTGAAATCGACAAAGCGCAAAGTCGTCCTTTGCGGTCCGGAAGGAGACCATAAGGCAGTGTAGGTGCCAGTAGGGTCCTCCAGTCTGTACGCTGAAAACTTGGAACCTAAGTCGATCCGGTCACCATTGGCGGGGGATGGCAGCCACCACAAGCCACCGGGAAGTCGCTGGGCCACAGCCGGATTGGCCGCATTCTCGGGGAAGTAGAGCACCGAAGGCGAGGCGGTGGCAAAGCTGGAATCAAGAGTCTTGGTCGAAGCCTGGGCTGACGAATAACAGGCCCGTACTCCCATATCCGAAAGCTGAGCCACCGCTTCGTCCAGGCTCATATTCCCCTTGTCCTGTCCCAATTCGACGTCCGTGGCAACTAGCCAGCCAGGCCGAGTCCAGCGGAGCAAACTGCTAATTGCACGGCAACTGGAATCGATCTGCGTGGTCGGAGTCGAGCCCACAGACCGCACACCCACGCCGTCGATGGCGATCGCAGCCCCATCGTAAGGAGGAGCCCAACCAGCCCAATCCTGAATCACCGGTACGTCCGCTATCTGTCTGATATCGGTGACGAGGCTCTTGAATCGCCTCCTGGCGGCAAGCTGGATGGCATCGTTGATGTCTGCCCAAGCAGCCGATCGCTTGTTGTCCACCTCATAAAGTCGATCGCTGGCGGGATCCCAAAGCGATGGGACTCCCCGATATCCGGACCACAAGGGCACCATTCGGCTGATCGTGTCGAAATCCTGGAAGTCAGGAGCGGCAATGGTCCAAGCCTTGGTGGCTGTTTCGATACTGTGGTAGCGGGATTCCAAGAGCGATTTCAACTCGTCCCGGAAGAAAGTGCTCGTTGGTACAAAGCGAGAGTCTCGACCCGGCATGCGAAGAAGCCTCCCGAGCGGATTCACGACGCCTCGCAACCCTGGACCTGGGGCGTTTCGGCGCAACGACATCAGGAGTTGGTCTCGCTGGGCGTCGAATCCATCCCAGAAGTCGGGCTGCTCCAAACTGGTCATTTCCGGATAGACAAGAAGCACATGCTCCATCCCGTTCACTTCGGGCGCGTCGTAAGAAAAGACTCCGTTTAGGATCGCAACTCGCTCTTGTTTGGCGATCGTTGCGTCCGTTTGATTGACCAGCAACACGAGAGCACTGGTGGCTCCCGGAATGTTGAATTGCACGTGTTTTGCCGCGGTGAGGTTAGGGACACGATAGCCTTGGGGTTCAACGGAGATACCTCGGGCCATCGGAGCCAAGGAGTTGATCTTGATCAAGAACCGGTCCTGATTCTTGTTCAGATCGGCGAACACATTCGCCCATGCTGTCCCTCCAACTGCAAGGTCAACGATCAAGTCCTTGGAAGTGGTATTGGCCTTATCAACCTCGGCCGGAGTCCCGTCCACCCGGATTCCCACCGGCATATAAGCCTGCCCACCCCACTCGAGGGCATGATGGGCGTTGATTTGCCAGGGCGTGCCCATGTAGGTGCCATTTGGAGTCTGGGCCAAGCAGGCAGCAGGGAAGAGGAAGGCAAGAAACAAAGCTGATTTCATGGGGGATGTGCGTTTCGCACTTAGTTTATGACGTGCCGAAAGCAGTAAGACAATCGCACTGGTTGGAAAGTATTGAGTATGCAGTATCGAGTTTAGGATCGATTACACGCTCGCCAGGTTGTCTCCTGTTTTGAAACTTAAACGCTCAACACCCAAGACTCGATACTCCCAGGTCAGCGATCAATAAGCGACATCATCCGCTCGCTATACCTGGGGCCGGCTACGTTCTCTGGAGCCAAAGCGTCATCAAGCAGGTTCATTTCCTCTCCGCTCAATGAAATCTCCGCGCCTCCGATGTTCTCCTCCAAATAGCTCCGCCGCTTCGTGCCCGGGATCGGTACAACGTCCTCGCCCTGGTGCAGCAGCCAAGCCAGAGCAATCTGAGCCGGAGTTCTCTTGCGCTCTCGGGCCAACTCTTTGACCTGCTCCGCCGCTCGCATATTTGCGTCGAAGTTCTCACCCTGATATCGAGGGTCGTTGTGCCGGAAGTCGTCCGCCGGATACTCCTCAGCCCGCTTCACATTTCCGGCCAAGAACCCGCGCCCAAGCGGACTAAAGGGAACGAGGCCAATTCCAAGCTCCCACAGCAGTGGAATGATGTCAGCTTCGAGATTTCGCTCCCAAAGCGAATACTCGCTTTGCAAAGCCGTCACGGGGTGAGTCTTGTGCGCCCGCCGTATGGTCTTCTCCCCGGCCTCAGAGAGCCCAAAGAAGCGAACCTTGCCCTGCCGCACCAAATCTCCAACTGCCCCCGCCACATCCTCGATCGGTACGTTGGGGTCGACCCGGTGCTGATAGAGAAGGTCGATGTGGTCGGTGTCCAACCGCTTCAAAGAAGCTTCGACAACTTGCCGGATATGCTCTGGATGGCTATTGACCCCACTGCTCTTCCCATCCTGGATATGAAATCCAAACTTCGTCGCAATGATGGCCTGGTCGCGCCTACCCTTTAGCGCCCGTCCCAGCAGCTCCTCGTTCTTGAAGGGGCCGTAAACTTCGGCCGTATCAAAGAAGTCCAGTCCGAGCTCCAAAGCTCGATGAATAGTCGCAAACGACTCGACGTCGTCCGCCGGCCCATAAGACTGGCTCATTCCCATACACCCGAGCCCAAGACAGGAGACCTCGAGACCTTGTTTACCGAGTTTGCGTTTCGGAAGCATTCGATGAGTGTATCGCCTTCCGATCCCCCAGCCCCTCCACGCGGGGTTGGGGGGTCAAAAGCGCGTCCTACTTCAGAACGACCTGCACTGTGTGAACAGAGCCGTCATCGAACACAGCCTTGATCTGATAAGTGCCCTTCGCCAGGCCGGACGTCTTCCAGTTCAATTGATAGCTGCCGGTTGTGGCCGAATATGCAAACGCTCCAATCGGCTGATCGGGACCCACGATCCCGCCATTCACCGTCGCCCAATAGCCATTTGCCACCATGTTGGTGACGCCCGCCGTCAGGCCGATCAATTTGAACTTGATCGGAACGCTCGATCCGGTCTTGAACTGCTGCTTCCCAAGCGGGCTCAGGAAGCCAGACCACTGATAGCCGACATAGATGTTCTGTGAAACCGAAGGAATTCCGTTCGCGACAACCTCGATCCTCGAAGCGCCAAGTTCCACTGAGGAAGGAACCGTGAAATGCGTTGATACGGACTGGCTAGCTGTTGCCACTCCCATCGTGCTGTGGTCATGGGTGCGCGTGTAGAACACGTGCCCAGTCGCCAGATTGGTGATACGAACGATTGGATAGTTGGACGCGTTGGACCAGTCGTCGCCATAGGCATTGGTCTGAGACAAGCCGTTGAACTGCGTTCCCTGAATCCCATAGTCAACCCCGCCACGCACAAACGCCGGTGCGTTTGAGATCGTCGGCCGCCAAGCGTTCTGCGGACCGCCTGTAGGTGTGTAGATCTCAACGTCGGCGCTGCAGTCCGTAAACATGACTTGTCCGTTGGGTAGCACGAGCATGCCGCCATAAAAGCTGGTGTCGGCTGGGCAGTTCGGCGTCGGAGGCGCTGGGTTCAGGTTCGTACCATCAAACTCAAAAAAGTTCGAAGGGTAATTGAACAGGCCAGGCGAAGCAAACAAGAGGACGTTGCCGTTCGGCATCAAGCAAGCAGGAGCGTCCGCCATGTCGTAACCGTTGGGGAAGTCTGGGCCGGGCGTCCATGTGCCTGGATCGGTCGGTGTTGCGGGAGGCGTGTAGATAGCTGTGTGAGGGTTTGCCCCGGCCTGGAAAACTGTCCCGTCAAAGCGCAAGACCGCCGGCCCCATCTCGTATCCGTAGCTCGGATCGGTAAGAGGAGCAAGCGTTTGGCCGGCCGGCACCCAATTGTCGTCCCAGGGAATGTACTTCTCGGCATTCGGAGTGTTCTCGACGTCGAGGGTCAAGATCGTCCCATCTGGCAGGAGGTTCCAACCCTCCTCATCAAAGTTGTTCTCCTTTCCAGAAGTACCGGCCGCCGTCCATGTCAAAGTAGCAGGATCGAGGATGGCCGCCTGCAGAGGCAAGCTCACAAAGTCGCCCGAATATGAGTTCGCGAGCATGAACTTGCCGTTAGGCAAAACCGTGCACTCCGCGTCACCGACGTGAGCCCAACCGGGAGGAGCTGCGAGAGGGGTCCAACTGTCAGCCACGGGGTCATAAATCGCGCCCAGGTTCGTCCAAACGGGAACCTGGAAATTGTATTCGCCTCCAATGACCACCACGCGGCCGTCTGCTAGCACAGCGGAGGCGTAGTAGAGCGGCGCATAGTTGGCTGGCCCATCCGCCAGGCGCGTCCAAGTGCCGTTTACATAGCTACCACTCCCATCCGGCGTTAGCTTCCACCAATGGTTGGTCGAAACATAATTTCCGTTGTCCTGCACCATCACCGATCCATCGGTTAAGAGGATCGGAATCGTGGCTCCAGCAGTAAGAAAAGTCGGCTGGTTAACCAGCGGCTGCCAAGTCCCGGTGGCCTGGCCATGCGCAAGTGCGACGCAGGCGAACAATAAGAGTGATGCGGTAACCGAGCGAAGATCTTTAAACAAACGAGAAACCTCCCGGGCAGGCAAGAGCGCTGCGCGCTCGACCGAGAGCATTTTATGGGAGCAAGATCAAAAACGCAACTCCTATGGCGAAAAGTTGGAGTTTTTTTGTGGACCGGACGCTAGAACGCGCTTCCCTCCACTCGCGGACTGGCGGAGGGAAGCGCGCGAACTAACTCGCGGCTTTCTCGAGGTGGATCGAGAAGACGAGCTTGGACGCATCGGTTGGATCGGGTTTGACGATGGTTTTTGCCGTCCAGTTTGTGCCTGACTCGCCCGTGAACTTCCAAGCGGTCGTTTCTTCGCCGTCGGATTCTGTGTTCACTGCGGTCCATTTAGCGGAGAGTTGCTTAACGATCCCTTGGGCCACGTCGTGCTGGCTCAGGGACTTCCCCGTAAGAGACCAACTCTTGTCCCAGTGGTCCTTATCACCGCTGACGTCGAGAACGACGGAGTTAGTCCCATCCGGGAGGGTGAAACCAGTGCGCCCAATGATGTCGCGGATGTACTTATCGGCGAAGGCGCCGCGAGCGAACCCTGCGTTCGGTTGCCAGTTGTACTCCATGTTGAGCGCGACCGACTTAGCCTCGCCCAGACCATCGATCTTCTCGATCATGTGAAGCGCGCCTTCAATTCCGCTCGAGAGTCCGGCCGTGCACATGTACTGGCCGTTATCGGCGAACTTCGCATCGTCGATCACATCGATCTTCGGGTACTTGGTCTTCAAGTCGTTAAGCATCCCGTAGAACGTGGTCGCCTTTTTTCCGTCGATCAGCCCGCTGTTGGCGAGCCAGAATGCCCCGTTGCAGACCGACATGGTAAAGGTGGTCTTCGGAGCGATCCTCTTTACAAACATAACCTGCGGGTTGTTAGGGTCGGCTTCCTGGGGGACGCTGCCACCGGGCAGAACGAGAACGTCGGGCTGCGGGCAATTGTTGAACGTGTACTTGGGCGTCACCACCATTCCCATGTTTGTCGTGATCGGCTCGGCCTTTTCCGCGACGGTGTAGACGTCATAGCCTGCCTCGCCCAGCACTTCGAAGGGGCCGGTGTAATCAATGATCTGCACCCCTGGGAAGATCATGATAGCGACCTTCTTTCGATTCTCTAAGTCTTTCGTGTGCACAGTAACCTGCTTTTTCATTTGGGCGAGGCAAGAATCAGATCCGGCGAGATAGAGCTTGCCATTGTTTACAAGGTAGAGGTTGGGATCGCCCGGCATACCCGCCATCATCACGCACTCACCGTTACGCTGGACAGCGTAACGATCGGGATCGTGAGAGAATGTCGACTTATCTGCGTCGCTCGTGAACAGATAGCGGAACTTCTTGTAGTCGATGAAGATCGACTTACTCCCTGCCACTTCCTTGCCTTTGACGAGCGCTACCGGATCAAGACCCTTTAGGACGACCGGTTTGCTTTCTGCAGCGGCGAGAAGCGGAACCATTAAGACCCCGCTCGCAACGGCCGCAACCAGGATGATTTTCAACATTTAATTCCTCCGGCGCAGTTTAAGAGCTGCGCGCCTGCGAGTTAGGTTACGTGGCTCATAGGCTCTGGAAATTCGGATTGCAGCCAACGAGAGGATTCCTGCAGCGAACAGCAGTATCGAAGGGCTCAAATGAGCGGCTGTGATCGTATCCTGAGTTGAGAACTGCATGCCGTAGGTCAGCCAAACACCCAAGCAGACCAACAGAGAAGATGAAAACAAAAACGAACTGGCTCGCGATCCTCGGCGTGTGGAGCTTGTTTGGCGCATGGTTCGGGAACCAGACCTTCATCGACATGCATTCCCGCGGCATGCATCACTCGTACGTGCGCATGCTGATCTGGGGCTGGCTTGTCGGAATGACATGGGTCCCCATTACGCTGCCTTTGTTGGCCATGGCCAAGAAGTTTCCTTTTGAGCGCTCGGCGTTATTGCGTTCCATTCCAATTCACTTGGTCGTGTACGCGATTCTCGCCATGTACACGAACGCGGCCAAGCAACTCGTCACGTTGTGGATGCACCCCTACGATCCGCTCATTGTCACAGGATCGCTTCGGAGCCTTTATGCCTCGTCTTTTCTAGGAAACCTAGCGACGACGTTAGCTATCTATGTGGCGTTCGTGGGGGTGGCGCACGCTCTGGAGTATCGCAGGACAGCCCGGGAACAAGAGCTCCACGCCGCCCAATTGCAAGCGCTCCTTTCTCAGGCGCAAGTGCTCTCGCTTAAGATGCAGCTCCATCCGCATTTCCTGTTCAACACATTGAATGGCATTGTCGCGCTCGTGCGAGAGCGCGAAAACGACAGCGCCGTTCAAATGCTCGTCGGGCTGAGCAACATGCTTCGATATGCGTTAGAAAGCTCTGGGCAACAGGAGGTGCCATTGTCGGAGGATGTCGAGTTCTTGAACCTCTACCTGGACCTTGAGAAAATGCGCTTTCCGGATCGATTGACAGTCGAGATGCAGATTGATCCTTCCACTCGCGTGGCCATGGTGCCCAATCTGTTGCTCCAACCGATCGCAGAGAACGCGATTCGGCATGGCATCTCGCAGACCATCGCACCAGGGAAGCTGACGATCCGAAGCGCGCGGAGTGAGGGTAAGTTGGTGCTCACCATCGAAGACGATGGCGTTGGATTGGGCTCAGAATACGACGAAACGACTTCGGAAGGAATAGGGTTGAAGAACACTCGTTCCCGGCTCGCCCAGCTTTATGGCGAGAACTGGAGCCTCACCTTGAAAGAGCGGGTGACGGGCGGAGTAGCCGTCCAAATCTCATTGCCATTCAGCGTCGCGGTGGCGGAGCCCGCCTTGTCGAGCTGATGTCCTTTCGCACCGCCATTGTCGATGACGAGCCCCTTGCGCGCCGCAACCTCCGGTCACTGTTGAAATCACACTCCGACTTTGAAATCGTCGCCGAGTGCGGAAACGGACGCGACGCGATCGTCGCGGTTAACTTGCAGAAGATCGACCTGCTGTTTCTCGATATTCAAATGCCGGAAATCGATGGCTTCCAGGTGATCGAAAAGCTTGAAGGAGAGCGTCTTCCAGTCATCATCTTCGTAACCGCGTTTGACGAGTTTGCAGTGAAGGCGTTCGAGGTGAACGCGACCGATTACCTCGTGAAGCCGGTGGACGAACGCCGGTTCATACAAACGATGGCCAAGGTGCGGACCTTACTATCCCGCAGAGATTTCCGAGAAGTCGAGGGACGGCTGTTGGCATTGTTAGATAGGCGCGACCAGTTTGCCGGTGCGGGGCCCCGATACAGTCAGCGTCTGCTGGTGCGAACGAATTCGCGCGTTTCTTTTCTGCGAGTCGAAGATATCGACTACATCGAAGCGGACGATTATTATTCCTCGCTCCACGTCGGGGCGAAGATGCACCTCGTGCGAGAACCCCTCAAGAACCTGGAGGCCCGACTCGATCCGAAGGAGTTCCTGCGTATCCACCGCTCGGCCATCGTGAACGTGAAGCGAATCAAGGAATTGCGTACGCTGCCTGGAGGCGGACATGCCGTCCATCTGCTAGATGGCACGGTTCTCAAGCTGAGCCGCGCACGTTGGGACGCAGTTCGATCCGTCCTCTGCGCGAGTTAGGTGCAGAACCAAGCCAAGACAAAAAAATGGCTCCCGGCGTCGTGAGAAGCCGGGAGCCGTAATCGCCTACTTCACGATGACTTGGATCGTGTGAACTGATCCGTCACCGAAGACAGCCTTGATCTGATACGTACCCTTCGGCACGTTGAGCTTCCAGTTCAACTGGTAGCTGCCATTGGAATACTTGAACAAGCCAATCGAGTGGTCAGGCCCCACGATGTTCCCGTTCACGGTCGCCCAATAACCTTGAGCAACCAGATTCGTGATTCCCGCGCTTGCGCCCGACAGCGAGAACTTGATCGGGATGTTTGATCCCATCTTGAACTGCTGCTTGGGGAATGGGCTCAGGAAGCCGGACCACGAGTAGAAAACGTTCACATGGAACGACGCATGGCCCGTGTTCGTGTGGGCGTCGGTCGCGGAAACGTTGACTGTCGTTGTGCCAACCGGGAACGTGCTTCCCGAGAGCGGATTGGTGGTAGCGTTTACCGTGCCATCGACGAGGTCGGTGGCGGTGAACGGCCCGAAGTTCACAATCGTGCCAGCATTGCTGGCTGCCGCCACGGTGATGTCCGGCAGGGTGCCAAACGCCGGCGCGGTGGTGTCTTGGACCGTGACAAAGACGGTGTCGCTGTCGGTCAAGCTTCCATCACTGACCGTGAGCTTGAACATGTAAACGCCGACTGCTCGCGAGAGGGTGAGGGTCGAGCCGGTGCCCACTTGGACGTTGCTCGAGTCAAACCACGTGTAGGTGAGGGGATCGCTGTCGGGGTCGCTCGAAGCGGTGCCGTCTAGCGTGAAGCTCGTCGTCGGACCGGTGGCTTCTTTGATCTGGTCTGTTCCAGCGTTTGCCACCGGTGGGTGGTTGGCGGGGTTGATCGTAAAGAACGCGTTGTTGCTAAACGACGTGGCGGAGTTTTGGACCCAGATCTTCACGTTGTGGACTGCAGCCACGAGCGTAGCCGGCACCGTCACAGTGATCTTTGTTCCCGTAACCGTGTCGGGCGTAAGCGGGTTGTCGGTGGTCGTCGTTTGATCGAACCAGTGGACCACGGAGTCGCTGCTGTAGCCGTCTCCGTTGACCGTCATCGTGAACGCAGGATCGCCGGCCGTGGCGGTATCGGGGCTGATCGTGGTGATCGCCGGGTTGCCGACGAAGATGCTTTGGGTTGCGGACGGAATTCCGTTCGCAACAACTTCGATCTTCGAGTCGCCCGACTCCGTGCCAGCTGGGACTGTAAAGTGCGTGGACACGGTCGCCGAGCCGGTCCCAACTGCCATAGTGCTATGGTCGTGGGTTCGGCAGTAGAACACATGGCCGGTCGCATTGTTCGTGATGCGGATAATTGGATAGTTCGTGGCATTCGTCCAGTCGTCTCCGTAGGCGTTGGTCTGGGAAAGGCCGTTGAACTGGGTGCCCTGAATCGAGTAGTCGTGCCCGAGCTCTACGGCTCCAGGCGCGTTGGTGATGGTCGGTCGCCAAGCGTCAGCCGGACCGCCGACAGGCGTGTAGATTTCGACATGGCTGCTGGAGTCGGTCTCCATGACCTGTCCGTTCGGGAGCACCATGAAGTTAACGATGAAGCTCGGCTCGCCGGCGCTGTGATCGTTTGCAGGCTCGGCCGTGAAGGTTGACCCGTTCGTTTCGAAGAAATTAGCTGGGCCGCTAAAAATCGGCGCTGGCGAAGAGGCAAACAAGATGTTGCCCGAAGGAAGCAGACAAGCGGCGGCATCAGCAAGTTCGTTGCCACCTGGCACATCGGGACCGGCAGCCCATGATCCCGGATCGGTAGGTGTGGCCGGAGGCGTGTAGATCGCCGTGTGCGGGTTCGCGCCGAACTGCATCACCGTGCCATCAAATCGCAGAATGGCCGGCCCCATCTCGTAGCCGAGGCTTGAATCAGTCAAAGCAACCGGAGTCGATCCGGCGGAAACCCAATTGTCGTTCCAAGGTATGTACTTCTCCGCTTTTGGTGTAGTGAACACGTCTACAGTCAAGACAGTACCGTCCGGAAGCAAATTCCAGCCTTCCTCGTCAAAGTTGGTTTCCTTGCCGACCACGCCCATTGGAGTCCAGGTCATGGTCGTGGGGTCCAGAATGGCTCCCTGGAAATTGTAGGAGTCGGCCAGCATCAGCTTGCCGTTCGGAAGAACGCAGCATTCCGCGTCTCCAACGTGTGCCCACCCGGCAGGCGCGGCCACATTTGTCCAGGTATTTGTCGACGGAGTATAGATGGCGCCCTGGTTGGTCCAGTTGTTGACGCCCTCGTTGTACTCGCCACCCATGACAAATACGCGACCGTCGGGAAGAACAGCGGAAGCATAAAACAGCGGGCCATAGGTCGGGTCCATGTCCGCAAGTTGCGTCCATGTACCGTTGATGTAGCTACCGTTGATGTCCGGTGAGAGCTTCCACCAATGGTTGGTCATGTTGCCGGTGTCGTAGTTGTTGCAGTCCTGCACCATGACCGATCCGTCAGTCATGAGTAGTGGAACAACCGCCCCACCAAATGTGGGCTGATTGACCAGCGGCGTCCACGTACCGGTGCTAACAACACCCGCGGGTCGGCTTTGCGCAAACGAGAATGCGCAGCAGGCGAGCAGAACTGTCGCCATGCAAATTGAACGAAGATTTTTAAACAAAAAAAGGAAACCTCCTAAAGCAACTCAATAAAGCTCGCCAAGTGTGCAGAGGACGCGGTCGCGCAAAGCCCTTGGTCGAGAGCCAGACTGGTCTGCATGAGTTTAGGTCTTGCAACCCTGTAAATTAACTAATCCAGAAAAAACTCCGATTAAAGTTCGATGCATGGAGCGCGGTTTGTCCTGCCACCCGGTCCGCAAGCTTCAGATTGCAGCGAATCCATTCGAGGAAAACGACGTGCTGATGCGATCACAGAAATAGGAGGCAGGCTAAAGCCCTGCGGACCGGGTTGCAGGATAATTCCCGCGCTCCATCTTTGAACGGGAGCCTAAGTTCACCACGGCCCTTGACATTGCACTGCCAAGTGCCTCATAATCCCCAGGTCTGGCAGTCCCCTGCCTGACACTATCTCGAAGTAGGAGGCTTGTCCGGGTTCGATCGAACTCTTTGACATTTAGGTCAACGGAATATCCGGTACGCCTGCCCCTTACGCGAGTGACGGGGCTTTTTATTTGCCCTATGGGGACATGCACACAGGACGAAACGAATACAGGAGACGATGCAGATATAGATGCCGACCGTTAACCAGTTGGTCAGAAAGGGACGAAAAGTCCCGAAGGTGAAATCGAAGTCGCCCGCGCTGAAGGAGAACCCTTTTAAGCGAGGCGTCTGCACGATCGTGCGAACCGTAACCCCGAAGAAGCCAAACTCGGCCCTTCGCAAAGTGGCGCGTGTTCGCTTGACCAACGGAATTGAGGTCACCGCATACATTCCTGGCGAGGGTCACAACCTCCAGGAGCACTCTGTCGTGCTCGTTCGAGGAGGCCGTGTCAAGGATCTCCCCGGTGTGCGCTATCACATCGTCCGGGGCGCCCAGCAGACCGCTGGCGTCGGCAAGCGCATGCAAGGCCGATCGAAGTACGGAGTCAAGCGACCCAAGGCCGTTAAGAAGTAAGGATTTAAGATGCCAAGAAAAGGTGCAGCACCCAAAAGAATCATCCTTCCGGATCCCGTTTACGGCTCCGAGTTGATGCAGCGATTTATCAACCGAATGATGCTCGACGGCAAGA
>JANYLD010000354.1 GCA_025363835.1 Armatimonadota bacterium | reverse complement strand
GCTCCGCCTCCTCCGGATAACGCGGCGGGGTTGAAGTGGTTTGAGATTGTTCTGCCGGATTCGGCTGCATTGGCAAAGGTGGTTGACCGGCTGGAAAAAGCTGGGGTTGCACTTGAGTCTCGGACGGATGGGGTTTTAGTTAGGGACCCTTCCATGAATGGGATTCTGTTGGTGGCTTCTAAGGGATAAGCGTCCCATATGGAGTGCGGCGCTAAAGACGCCGCACTCCACCTGGGCTCGCGCCAACATGTTTTACACGCGGCACTTGACGGTTCCGGAACCCCCATCCCCAGCCCTTCCCCCTCTGCTCGTTCCTCGCACAAGGGGAAGGGGGCCGGATTAGAACAGCTCGGCTACCTTGTCCCTGTAAAGCGTGAGCGCGATTCGGCCGCGGTCGGGTTGGCCTTTGGCTAACGCTTCTACAAAGTGAAGGGCCTGTTGGACGGTGACCTTGGGCGGCATGGGCGGCTCAAAGGGGTCGACGGTGACTTCGACAACGCAGGGCTTTTTGAGAGCCAGAGCCCGTTGGAGGGCGGGCGCGATGTCTTCGGGGCGGTCTACGGAGATTCCGACGCCGCCGCAGGCTTCCGCGAATTTGGCGAAGTCGATGGGTTGGAGTTCGACACCGTATTCGGGGTTGCCGAGGAAGACGACTTGCTCCCATTTAATCTGGCCGAGGACGTTGTTCTTGATCACAACGACGATGATCGGGAGGTCGTATTTCACGGCGGTAGCGAAGTCGCCCATCAGCATGGTAAAGCCGCCGTCGCCGATGAAGGCGAGGCATTGGCGCTCGGGATAGGCGATTTGGGCAGCGATGGTGTAGGGAAGGGCTGGCGCCATCGTGGCTAGGGTGCCGCTGCAGCTAAACATCTGATTGCCCCGGAGAGGGAAGTGGCGAGCGACCCAGCAGGTGATGGTGCCCGAATCCGTGCTGATAATGCAGTCGTCGGTGACAAGCTTTGACAACTCGTAGGCAACGCGTTGCGGTTTGATCGGCATCTCGTCGTTGCTTTCGCGAGTGCGCATGATCTCCCACCAGTCCTTCATGTTCTTCTGGGCCTTTTCGATCCAGTCTCGATTGGGATTCTCCTTTATGAAAGGCATGAGCGCTTGCAGGGTTGAAGCGGCGTCACCTACGAGGCCGACCTTGACCGGATAGCGCAGCCCAATCCGGTCGGGCTTGTCGTCGATTTGGACCCCCTTGCACTTCTCTGGGTCAGGCAGATACTCCATGTAGGGGAACGAGGTGCCAATGAGGATGAGGGCATCGCAATCGTCCATCGCTTCCACTGAAGGCCCCGTGCCGAGCAGGCCGAGGCCGCCTGTGGTGTAGGGATGGTTGTCGGGAACCACGCCCTTGCCGAGCAGGGCTTTGACGATGGGCGCTCCCAAGGTCTCCGCCAGTTGGATGACCTCGTCTCGGGCCCGGAGTGCGCCTTGACCGACGAATATAACCGGGCGTTGAGACGTGTTTAGGATGCTTGCGGCTTCCTGTAGGTCCGAGTTGGGAGGAACGGTGATGGTTCTCCGCCACTCGTTATTCATGCCCCTGTTGTGGTGCATGGACGCCTTCTTTTTGTCCGGCACCGCTTCTTGGTAATCGACCGGGAAGGTGATGTGGGACACGGAGCGGTTGTTAAGCGCATGGCGGCAAGCCTCGTTCACGAGCATCTCGACCTGATTGGGACTGACGACCTGTTGGTTGTAGAAGGCGACGTCGGAGAAAAGCTCAGTCATGTTAACTTCCTGCTGGAAGTTGCTGCCAATCAGATCGGAGTAGGTTTGGCCGGTAATGGCGAGGACCGGCGCCTGGTCCATCTTGGCGTCGTAGAGGCCGTTGAGAAGGTGGATACCGCCAGGGCCGGAGGTGGCGAGACAGCAGCCTAACTTGCCCGTGTATTTGGAGTAGGCACAAGCGGCAAATGCGGCGCTTTCCTCGTGGCGCACTTGGATGAACTTGATCTTGTCTTGGCGGGTGCGGAGAGCTTCCATAATCCCGTTGATTCCGTCCCCGGGGATGCCAAAAATGGTGTCGACATCCCAGTTAATCAGGGTTTCTACTAATATTTCAGAGGTGTTCTTTGCCATTGGTTTTGCTCTCCCCTTGCAGCCTCTTTTCTTGCCGCTGTCCGGGCCTATGGTGGTGACGGGGACAGGTTAGGGCTTGTTCCTTCTTTGCTTTTGATGTGGGGCAGGGGGATCACGCGGAGGCCGTCAGGCTCTTGGCTCTTGGCTCTGGGCCGTTGGCTGTGGGCTGTGAGTTCTTCTCCCTATGAAGGCATTGGCCGCTCGCTTGGAGGAGCCTTTATGTTCTGGGCGTTCGCGGAGACAATGTTGGCAAAGTCTTGAGCGGCGTTGAATTCTCTCTGTACACCTTCACCGAGCCGCGGTTTGAAAAGGCCGTTCGTATGGGGAAATGCGATTCCCATGACGAGGCCGTAGAGGATGTAGGCGGCGAGAAGGCTAACTGCTGCCGGACCCTTAGCGACGGGGCCGTCATGGGACAGCCACATCATGGTGGTGGCTGGTCCGAGCATCCAAAGTAGGTAGCCCCAACTTAGCCCGAAGAGCCATCCTCCTCGTGGGTCTGCGGCGGCTCGGCTAAACACACGTCCGAAGAGCGCGCCCCCACCGAGCCAGATAATGGCTTGAACGGCAATCATATCAGCACGAGGGATCTGAAGTGCATGGGATTGGGCTTCCATCGCGCCGGCCTGGAGCAGCCAGGCGGAGGCGATCGCTGCGATGCAGGCTGCTAGGAAGCCAGCCAGATAAGGGCGCTGGTCGGGACTCGGTGAATTGCCTTTCAGGTGGATCATTTGGGTTGCCGGTTACTTGATTGCTGGGTTGACGGTTGCTGGGTTACCTGACTGAACGGGATTTCTCGCAGAGGCGCAGAGTACGCAGAGGCGCGGAGGGCTATTTCAAGGGGCGGCGCTGTAATTTGGGGAACACGGACTTTGCGACTCATCTTAAAGCCACCTTGGCTCTTAGGTCGTAGTGGTCGGAATCCAGATCAAAGTCGGTTTTGACTTTGCCTCGATACAGGTTTATGAGATTTTCGTAAGCGAGGCCGACAGCCCGGGGGGTTCGGTTTAGGTCGGCTAGGCCAACCGGGTAGACGTTGCCGAGAGCCTGGGACATTCCCTGGTTCCAGTCGACCTGATCGGTCAGGCTGTACCAGGTAAAGCCGACAACCGGGATGCCGGAGGCTCGCATCAGCTCGACGTTGTGCCACTGCCGCCAAAGCCAGGCGGGGGCTTTTTTCGGGTCGGGGTGGTTTGTTTCGCTGTGCATCATGACCCGCTTGTAGCGGTTGAAGTATTGGGCGGTGATGACGTACCAGCCGAAAAGCTCGCCAAGGCTGTGGCGTTTGCCATTCTCGTCAATCAACGTCTCGTTCCACTCGTAGTAGTCCACCCCGAGAATGGCGCGGTCGCAGGGGCTTTGGTCGAGTATCCAGTTCAACTCGTCACGGGTTATTCCGTTGCTTTGCACGTAGTCGCAGATGTCTTCTCGGGGACGGACGCCATACAGGAGGTCAAGCGCGATGAACCTCCTTTGATTCTCAAAATCGGCAAGTCTGACGATCTCTTCATCAGGGCAGCAGGCCTGGTTGAACTCGCTGCTCTCGCTGTTGAGGATGATGGCGTCCGGGCGCTCGTTCAAGATGGCCTGCGACATGAGGATGGAGGCAAGGACGACATGCTTGGTCGCCGTCACGTAAGCCGTTTCCGAGCAGAGTTGCTCGTTCCACATGCCGTAGAGGGCGCTGTTGCGGGTGGTGACGTACATCTCGTTGACGGGGGTGTACATCTTCATCCAGGGATAGCGGCGGGC
This sequence comes from Armatimonadota bacterium, assembly GCA_025363835.1. Taxonomy (GTDB): domain Bacteria; phylum Armatimonadota; class Fimbriimonadia; order Fimbriimonadales; family Fimbriimonadaceae; genus JANYLD01. Next base: position 18,116 of record JANYLD010000354.1, on the reverse strand, counting down.
GACCGCTCCGGCATATTCGGCTAACCGTGTCGGCAGTTCTGGGTTCTGGAAGTTCTCAAGCCAATCGGGCACACCGAAATGGCAAAGATCGAGAATGGGAGTGATGCCCAGCATCTGCATGCCCGTGCTGACCTTATCCAGGAAGTCCCAGTCGTACTTGTTGGGGCCGAGGAAGATGCGGTGGAGCGGCGGGCCGTAGCGGAGATACTTGATGCCGATTTTGGCGACAAGCTGGAGGTCCTCCTCCCAGCGCTTGTAGTGGTCGCATGCCTCCATGGCGTCAAAGCGCCAGGTTCCGTTATGGATAGTGGGGTAACTGCATTCGATCCCCGTGGCAAACATGAACTCGTCAGGCATGCGCCGCGCTCCTCTTGACGGGGTATCCGACGGGGCGGACGTAGATGATGCCGAGGGCGAGACCGTAGACGATGTGGCCGAGAAGCACCCCTGCGGGGCCTCCCCAGCCGTAATGGATAGCGAAGACACCCGGATGAGGAATCTGCCCGGCGAGGACCATGGGGTGCATCCATCCGAGTTGCGGGATCATCACGAGACCGGCTACGAGGGCTGGGATGATGGCAAAGGCTAGACCTTGGAAGATTGGTCTCCAGGGAAGCTCCGACCAGAAGAAGTAGGCGTAAAAAATGGCCCAGATTGCTCCAATCCCAAGGTGCATGAGGAGTCCGGTTGGATAGTAGAGTTGCGACGGCGACTTGCTCCAGACCGCCGTGCCAAGCATCTGGACCATGTCGATAATCGGCACGTGAAGGGCGATGAGGATCCGCACAATGATCTCCCAGGCAAACGCGCCTAAGACACCGGCGAGAATCGCCTTGGAGAATGCGACGCGGCGGATCATGGGGTCACCTTGTTTGACTTGGCGAGCGGCAGGTGGGTTCTTGCGGGCGCTTCGCGCGTAAATCGTAAATCGTAAATCGTAAATCGCTGGAGGGGAGAAGGTAAGTTCAGCCGGTGGAGCGGGAGGCGATTGTTTCAGAAGCAGCTATCCAAAGGCGGGTGGCTGAGCTTGCCGACCAGATCTGCCGAGAATATGGGTTGGAGAAGCGGGAAGACCGTCTCTTGCTGGTTGGGGTCCTGAAGGGCTCCTTTCATTTCCTTTCGGACTTGAGCCGGCAGCTTTCGTTCGATGTCGAAGTCGACTTTATCTCCGTCAGCAGCTATGCGGGCGAGAAGAAATCGAGCGGGATCGTGCAAATTCGAAAAGATCTCGATACCAATATAGAGGGTCGAGACGTACTTATAGTGGAAGACATCGTGGACACGGGGGCCACGCTTCGGCACTTGAGGGAACTCCTCGGGACGCGGAAGCCGCGCAGCTTAAGGGTCGTGTCTTTGCTTTCCAAACTTCAAGCTCGTGGGATCCCATCCGATATCGAGTACATCGGCTTCGAGATTCCGGACGAGTTTGTGGTAGGATATGGGTTAGATTACGGCGAACGGTTTCGAAACCTCCCGTACATCGCAATCCTCCGCGAAGGCTAGCCTTTCACGAGACCTCCACCTTAGGGATTTCCTTCCCTGCCTTCTTTAAATCTCCTCCTTTAGGAGCTATATGACGCACCAGTTCCGTCCACGTAAGAACAACATGCGGCAACGCGGCGGCGGACGCCAGCGCGAGGGTCTTCCTCGACAAGACAATCAGTCCGACCTCGAAGCTTTGCCCGAAATTGATTACAACCGTTTTGACCAAATGTCACCGGCCGACCTTTTAAAGGCGGCGAAGGCAGCAAAACTCTCTCCCAACCTCCTCCGGCATGAGCTTATTGAGCAACTACTGGCTCAGGCGAATGACGAGTTTGGGGCCATCTATGCCAAGGGAGTCTTGGAACTCCTCAATGATGGCTGGGGCTTTTTGCGCCGGGACAACTATTTACCTTCCATTGACGATGTTTACGTCTCGCAGTCTCAGATCAAGCGCTTTGGCCTGAGACCGGGCGACCTTGTTTTTGGGCAGGTTCGATTGCCCAAGGAAGGCGAGAAGTACAAGGGCATGCTGCGAGTTGAAAGCTGCAATGGCTTTGGAACCGCTGCGCCTGAGATGCAGCGCCGAAAGAACTTTGATGAATTGACTCCTCTTCATCCGGAAGAACGGATCGAAATGGAGAGCGGAGCCGAGAATATGGTCGCCCGCATCATCGACCTGATTTCTCCCATTGGCAAGGGCCAACGCGGCCTCATTGTTTCGCCACCCAAGGCCGGAAAGACGACCGTCTTAAAGACCATTGCCAACGCAATGACCGCGAATCACCCCGAGTGCTATTTGATGGTGCTTCTGGTGGACGAGCGGCCGGAAGAAGTTACCGACTTCAAGCGATCTGTCCGTGGCCAGGTCATCAGCTCCACGTTTGACGAACCGCCTGAGAACCACATGCGAGTCGCAGAGCTTTGTCTGGAGCAGGCGAAGCGCCTGGTCGAGACGGGGCGGGACGTGGTGATCCTTCTTGACTCGCTCACCCGATTGTCCCGTGCTTCCAACTTGACGATCAACCCTTCCGGACGAACACTATCCGGCGGTCTTGATCCGGCTGCTTTGTACCGGCCTCGCCGTTTCTTTGGCTCGGCCAGAAACATTGAGGAGGGCGGCTCTTTGACGATCATTGCGTCGGCGCTCGTCGATACTGGAAGCCGAATGGATGACGCCATCTTTGAAGAGTTCAAAGGTACGGGCAACATGGAAATCGTGCTCGACCGCGACCTTGCGGAGCGCCGCATCTGGCCCGCCATCGACGTCAAGCGGAGCTCAACTCGACACGAGGAGAAGCTGTTCGACCGCGAAGAGCTCGAAGCAGTTGTGCAGTTGCACCGTATGGTGGCCAATCAGCAGAACAGCGTTGAGGCGACGGATCAGCTTATCAAACTGCTGAAGCGCACGCCCAACAACGAAGCGTTCCTCGACAACATCATTGCGAGAACGAAAGCGACGGTTTAGGGAAAGGATGTAGGCGGAAGGATGAAGGATGAAGGCCGGATCGGCTCTTTTCCTTCATCCTTTTCCATCTCTTCTGCTACAAAAACGCCCGTTGCCTCGCTTTCCGATCAACCTTCATCCTTCATCCTTCAAAAGGTATCGTAACTGTCATATATGCCTGAGGAATTTGAAGGTTCGGACGAGCCGGAAAATCTGGACGAGCCTCCAGCGTTTTTTCCGTATGAAACTGCTGGTCATGAGAGGGTGCCCGGTGCGCTTGGAGAGCTTGTCGAAGTTCAAATCGAGGGCGTTTTTGCGGCGGAGAACCAGGGTTCCATTTCCAGATTTGTCTTGGTGACCGATGGCGAACGTCGCTTGCCCATCATGATCGGGCCTTACGAAGCCACTGCGATCTCGTTGCCCTTGGAGGGCACGCGGCCGGATCGGCCGATGACTCATGACCTGATCCGAAACATTTTAGAGCGCTTGGATCTCTTTGTTGAGAGGGTCGTGATCGACGACCTATGGAACACGATCTACTACGCAAAGGTTTATCTCCGCCGCGGAGAAGAAGAAATCGAGATCGATGCCCGGCCCTCGGACGCGATTGCGCTTGCGGTCCGGTTTGATGCTCCCGTCTTTGTTTCGGACGGGATTCTAGAAACTGGAATGGAGTGAGGGAAGCCTTGAGCCTTGAGCCTTGAGCCTTGAGCCTTGGGAGCTTGGAGAAGACGCCCATTCGTGATGCCTCGGTAACGGGCGGTCTTTCTGCCCGGAAGGGACCAGGAAGACTAAGCTGCCAACGAGCCGTTTCTGATGGCGTCGGCGAGCCTTTCAATGTCTCCTGAAAGGGCTCTGTCTCCGTCTAACCTGGGCACGATAGCCCTGACTTGGTCATAAATTCTCTGTACGCCCTTGCCTGGCTTTAAAGGCTTTCGGTATTCGAGGCCCTCGGCAGCCGCCATCAGTTCAATGGCGAGGACGTACTCTGCGTTACCCAAAATGGACCGAAACTTGGTCGCCGCTACCATGCCCATGGAGACGTGGTCTTCCTTTCCACCAGAGGTGGGTAAGTTGTCCACGCTCGCGGGATGGGCGAGGATTTTGCACTCATTGAGCAGCGCTACAGCGGTGACGTGAGCGATCATGTACCCCGATGAGGTGCCGGGGTGGAGGGCGAGAAAGGCGGGGAGGTGCTCGTTGAGGTCCGGGTTGACGAGGCGGTCGATTCTTCTTTCGCTGATGCTGGCGAGATCGGTGAGGGCGATTGCGGCGTAGTCGAAGGCCATGGCAAGCGGAGCGCCGTGGAAGTTGCCTCCGGAGAGGACTTCTTCTGAGTCTGGGAAGACCAGCGGGTTGTCGGTGGCTGAGCCCGTCTCAATTTCAACGATCTGTCTTGCGTGGGCGAGCGCTCCTCTTACGGCCCCGTGGACTTGGGGCATGCAGCGCAAGCTGTAAGCGTCTTGAACTCGCGGGTCGCCCTCCCTGTGAGACTCTCTGATTTCGCTACCTTCGAGAAGGCGTCTTAGGTGTGCCGCTGAGGCGATTTGGCCTGGGTGGGGGCGCGCCTGGTGGATTCGGCCATCGAATGCGACCGGAGTGCCAAGGAGAGCTTCTAGAGTGCAAGCTCCGGCGGCATCGGCTAGTTTTGCAAGGCGGTCGGCTCTAAGGAGCGCAAGACCGCCCACAGAGGACATGGCTTGGGTTCCGTTGAGGAGGGCGAGGCCCTCTTTGGCGCCCAGTTGGACGGGCTCAAGATTTGCCTGTTTAAAAGCTTTTTGGGCTGTTTGCTTTTGGCCCTTGTAGTGGACGTCGCCTTCTCCGATGACGCCAAGGGCGAGGTGGGCGAGAGGAGCCAGGTCTCCACTTGCGCCCACGGAGCCCTTCTCAGGGACGTGTGGGTGGATGCCGGCGTTCAGCATGTCGAGAATGGCCTGCACGATTTCAATGCGGGCGCCACTATAGCCTACGGCGAGGACGTTGGCTCTGAGAAGCATCATCGCCCGTACTTCAGGCTCTGATAGCAGCGGTCCCACTCCACATGCGTGGCTGCGGACGAGGTTGAGCTGGAGTTCGGCGAGCTGGTCGGGCGGCACGTGGACGTCTGAGAGCCTTCCGAATCCGGTATTGACTCCGTAGACGATGCGACCCTCTTCGCAGATCTTATCGATTACTTTGCGGGCCGCTTCGATCCTTTCCACCGCAGTTGGGCTCAGCATAACGTGCTGATGCTCGTGTGCAACGGAGGAGATCTCCTCGAGGGTGAGGGGGCGGCCGGATAGTTCCAGCATCGCCGTTGATGCTACCGCTTTGGGGAAGGATGAAGGATGAGGGATGAAGGATGAAGGCAAAAGTTGCCAAGTAATCTGGGGTCGTGGATGCACGCAGGGTTTTGGGGATTGGGGCGGTGATGGCTTTCTTGGGGGTGGCCGCGGGGGCCTTTGGGGCGCATGCATTGCGGGACCACTTGACGCCGGATCGGCTGGCAATTTATCAGACCGGAGTCCAATATCACCTTCTGCATGCTTTGGCGATGGTGGCGATTTCTTCTGTTTCTGGGATTCGTGTTGGACGGATAGGGTGGCTATTTTTGTTAGGAATCCTAATCTTTTCTGGATCGCTCTATTTGCTGGCGATTACCGGTGTGAAATGGTGGGGGGCGGTGACTCCGCTGGGCGGGGTGGCGTTCTTGGTGGGGTGGGGGATGTTGGCATTCGACGGGCTCCGCAAGGCCGATTGATGAGATTCCCGAACTGGATCGGAGAAACCACAACGAGCACAACGGTTCACAACGACGGAAGGGACCTCATCACTGGGCACAGGAAGGGCTCAGACCTGTTCAGAGAGCTTCCATCTTAACTTGATGCCAGAGACCCAAGAGCGTCGCCGGTCAGGCGGTTGATGATCCAGTCGGACATGGGGAGAGCGCCGAGGGATTTGTAGAACTTGATGGAGGGCTCGTTCCAGTCCAGGACAGCCCATTCGAGCCGGCCGCAGCCCCTTTCAACCGCCAGTTCAGCCAGCTTCTTCAGAAGCGCTTTGCCGATGCCGTTTCCTCTTAGCGCGGGCTCCACGAACAGGTCTTCCAAGTAGATTCCCGGCTTGCTGAGGAACGTTGAGTAGTTGTGGAAGAAGAGGGCAAAGCCAGCGGGTTGGCCTTTCCAATCCGCGAGAATGACTTCGGCGTATTGCTTTGGGCCAAAGAGCGTTTTGCGGACACTTTCCTCGGTTGCTACAACGGTGTGCTCGAGGCGCTCATAGGTGGCAAGGTCTTTGATGAATTTTAAGATGACGGGGGCGTCGGCTTCGGTTGCTTGGCGGAGGAGTAGGTCGGGCACTTGCGGAGTGTACTTTTCTGGGAAGGATGAAGGATGAAGGATGAAGGATGAAGGATGAAGGATGAAGGATGAAGGATGAAGGAGGAATGCTGTGGGCTGTGGGCTGCGTGCGTTGGTTATGAGATGCAGAACGTGTGATGTGGGGGATATGACATCAGAACTGGATCTGGAGGGTTGATGCCGGCCGCTGCGGTGCTCGCTGTAGGAGTTAGATGAAGGCTAACGGCGCGCAAACAGCAACCCATACCTTGCAGGCCAACCTCCGGGAACGTTTTTGTATGTAAAAAAGTCGGGAAATGGAGAAGACCGGGCGGCAGTTCACGATAACGTGAGCGGTTTGCACCTGTATGTTGCATGTAGGTTGTTTTTGCGCTTGCCATCGCACAAAACGGTGTGTTATCATCCCAAAAGATGTTAGAAACAACTGACCCTAAAACGCAATCCGAAGCTCGATTAAGCGTTGGGGTTCCGGGTCTTGACGACATCTTATGGGGCGGTCTGCCGGCCGGGCACTTGTACCTTGTGGACGGTATTCCCGGCTCCGGAAAGACGACCCTAGCGCTTCAATTTCTGATGGCGGGGCGAGACAGCGGGGAATCCGTTCTCTACGTGACTCTTTCCGAGACTGCTCAAGAGCTTCGATTCGTAGCCCAATCTCACAACTGGAATTTGAACAAGATCGAATTGCTCGAGTTGAGTTCGTTCGAAAATCTCCTTAAGCCCGATCAGCAATACACGATTCTCGAAACGTCCGACGTTGACCTTGGAGACACCCTGGACCAAATCCGAAAGACCGTCGATCGGGTTCAGCCCTCTCGGGTCGTGTTCGACTCTCTTTCAGAGCTTAGGCTTTTGGCCCGCGAACCATTGAGGTTTCGGAGAGAGATCCTCGGAATGAAGCAGTTTTTCGGTGCGAGAAACATAACGGTCTTGCTTCTGGACGATAAGGCCTTCGACTCTGAGGATTTGCAATTACAGAGTCTCGCTCATGGCATCGTCTCGCTCGAAACCCTCACGAGTGAATTTGGCTCAGAGCGCCGCCGGCTCATTATTTCAAAGCTGCGGGGGAGCCGGTTTAGGGGAGGATTCCATGACTACCGAATCGTCTCAGGCGGGTTAGAGGTCTTTCCGCGACTGGTGGCCTCCGAGCATCGAACACCGATCCTCCCGGGCTCGCTGCTCAGCGGCCTTGGGAACCTTGACATGCTGCTCGGGGGCGGGCTCGACCGGGGCACCAGCACCATGGTTATTGGCGCGTCAGGCACCGGGAAGACGACCATCGCAATCATGTACTGCCTAGCCGCGGCCGCAAACGGCGAAAAGTCTTTGATCTTTCTCTTCGATGAGAACAAAGGGACGCTTTTGGCTCGCTGCCGCGCCTTGAACATGCCGGTTGATCAGTTCATTGAAGACGGCACCATCACGTTTCAGCAGATCGATCCAGCCGAGATGTCGCCAGGTCAATTCTCCGCTCGCATTCGTGATGCGGTCGAGAACAAGAAGATCAAGAACATTGTCATCGACAGTCTAAGCGGCTACGTAAATGCGATGCCGAACGAGAGGTTGCTCTTGTTGCACCTTCACGAGCTTCTCACCTATTTGAACCAAGTGAGTGTCACCACGGTCATGACGAACGTGCAGCACGGCTTTTTCGGGCCATCTATCGCCACTACAGCGGATCTGAGCTACCTCGCGGACACGCTGATTCTGCTTCGCTACTTCGAGCACGCGGGAGCGGTAAGGCGCGCCATTTCGGTCCTCAAGAAGCGGACCGGCAAGCACGAGATGACGATTCGTGAATACAAATTTGTCGAAGGGGGCCTCGCGGTCGGGCCCACTCTGAATGAGTTCCAAGGCGTTCTGACGGGCATGCCTCAGTACTTCGGCAAGGAAGACCCGCTCATGAGCGGTAGGGGCAGTGAGCGAACCGGTCCATAACTTGCGCCGGATCCTCGTCCTTGCTCCCGTTGGCCGAGATGGAGAGCTAATGGGACAGATCGCGGAAAGGGGCAACCTTAGCGTGCAGATCTGCAGTTGCATAGGGTGCCTGTGCGACCAGTTTGTCGAAGGGGCCGGCGCTGTCTTTCTTACCGAGGAAGCGCTCTATTTGCCAAATTTCGAGCTACTGAGGGAGGTCGTAGCCGCCCAAGAGCCATGGTCGGACGTCCCCTTTGTCGTCCTGACGGCGCGCGGCGACGCCAATGAACGGGTGGCCAAAACCTCCGATCTCTTGGAACCCCTGGGAAACGTCACCGTTATTGAGCGACCGGTGCGGCCCGCCACCATTCTTACGGCGCTAAGAGCCGCGCTACGGAACCGGGAGAAACAGTACGAGGTCCGCCGTCGGCTCGATCAGCTTCGCACCAGCTACGAAAGACTTTCGATGACGTTGCGGGCTGCGTCTGCGGGGGCTTGGGAGTGGGAGCCGCGCGGGCGAACAATTCATTGGTCGTCCGAGTTCTACGACCTCTTTGGCATTGACCGTATGAAGGAACCCAGCAACGAATTGCTCTTCGAGCGCATCCATCCGGGCGATCTTAATGACATGCGAAAGGAGCTTCAGGAGGCGATCCTTGGAAAGCGCGACTTCCGGTCGGAGTTCAGAATGCTGCATCCCACGCGCGGAGGTCGATGGATTGCCTCGTTCGGACAGGTGCAGGTCAATTCCAGAGGCCGCCTTTCAGGATATTCCGGCATTGCTCTTGATATAACCGACAGAAAGCTTGATCAGGAAGAGTTGGAGCTGCGCGTGCGGATGCGCACGCAGGAGCTTACGGCGGCCAACGAGGAGATGCAAGGCTTTACATACAGCGTGTCTCACGACCTTCGGGCTCCTCTTAGAGCGATCGTTTCGACGAGCCAGATTCTCCTCGATGAGTGCGCGGAGAAGCTGGATGCGGAACACCAGGATATGCTCCAGCGACAGGCTTTGAATGCGAACAAGCTTGGCGATTTGATCGACGAACTCTTGAAGATGTCTCGCCTCTCTCGCCAGGAGATGAGTGTTTCTGAGCTTGACATCAGCCGGATCGCCGAAGAAGTAGCAGCCGAAGTCAAGAAGGCAGGCGAGTATGAATGCGAAGTCCGGGTCCAGCCTGGCCTGAAGGCCAGCGGAGACGAGAAGCTCGTTCGATTCCTTATTCAAAACTTAGTTGAGAACGCGTGCAAGTTTTCTCCGGATGGGAAACCAATTTGTGTAGGGATGCAGGTGGACGAGGGGCGTCCTGTGTTCTACGTTCGGGATCAAGGCATCGGGTTCGAAATGCGCTACGCGCCGAAGCTTTTTATGCCCTTTGAGCGGCTTGTGCATGACACCGAGTATCCGGGGACCGGCATCGGGTTGGCGAATGTACAGCGGATTGCAGCCCGGCATGCAGGCCGGGTTTGGGCGGAGAGCGAAGGGGCAGGACGGGGAGCGACGTTTTTCTTTACGCTCGGGCCTTACATGGCCTAGGCGATGCCGAGAGGATTTGGAGCTATTGAGGAAAGGCTTTGCTCCTTTGGCTTGGAGGCTGCCGGGTTTGGGGTCAAGACCCATTCTTGTTTCCCACCCTTGGAGTATGGAAAGCGTCAGGATTGCGGACATGCGTGCAACCTGCGTTCATGTCGGCCGTAGGGGATATAGAATCTTGATTGCCTGGGCATGATCCTCTTCGACATTTATTTGCTACTTTTCGTCATCGTCGCGATGGCCCTGGCGGCGGTTTATTTCCTTTTTTGGCGGCCCTTGCAACGTGTGAAAGCGGAGCGGGAGGCCCATCAGCGGAAGGTCGAAGAGATACGGCAGCGCGAGGCTGATTTGGAGGCCCGGCTGCGGGTGACGGCGGTCACCGAGCTCGAAAAGGAGTGCGGACCGCCGCTGCAGGCTCATTTGGGGGATATATCAAACTCAGAACAGGATCAATAGGCGCTCCGAAGATGCCTAAGCTCGGCAAGATTTCGTGCATTAGCTTGGTCGTCATTTTGATGCTCGCATTAGGAGGATCGTGGTGGTACAGCCACACGGTTTGGATTCCCGCGGGCTATGTCGGCGTGATTTACAACGCTCGGACTGGGCTTCAGAACAAGGTTTATAGCCCGCAGGCCGTGTTCCTCGGTTTCTTTGATCAGCTTTACACCTATCCAACCAAGCTTCAGGCGGCCATTTATACGGAAGATCCGAACTGGGGTGAGGAGCGGGCGGCGGATGGCATCCAGATCACGACGAACGATAGCGCGATCACGACCTTTGATGTCACTGTTCTGTACCGAGTGGATCCGAAAGATGTCTTTACCGTCTTCCAGAAGTTTGGACCGATCCCCATTGAGGACATCCAGTCAATGCATATCCGCCGCGCGATCCGAGAAGGGGCTAGCGCTATCGGCAACGAATACGACGTCTTCCAGCTCTTAGGCCCAAAGAGAGATGAGGCCTCGCAGCGGTTAACGGCCGAACTGCAAACGCGGATGACGCCGAAGGGGATCACGGTGATTCAGGCGATGCTGATGACGGCCTATCCGTCAAGCGACATCTCACAAAAGATTACAAGCCGGGTGAATTCTTATACCCAGCTCGAGATTTCAAAATTGGAGGCGCAGATTGCCGAGATTACGAGACAGTCGTCAGTCGTGAGAGGTCAAGCGGAGGCCCAAGCTCGCACTTTGACAGCTTCGGAAACGCAGGACAAGAGCGTCGATATGCTGAAGCTAGACTTGGAGGGCCAGGCGATAGACAAGTGGACGCAGGCAGGTGGCCACCTTTCGCCGATCATCGTGAAACCCGGTGAGACGATCATCGTGGGCGGGGGCAACAGTATTCCGATGTCAGTGGGAGGCAGGAAGTGAAAACCTCGAAACTGGTTCTCCAGCTTTGCTTTGTCGCCATTGCCAGTGTTTTGACGACCGGTTGCTTCAAGCAAATCCCTCCTTCCAGCGTGGGCATCAAGTTCAGTGCTTCCAGTGGCATCCAAGAGAAGTTGTTGCGCCCCCAGGTGACGTTTGTGGGCCTTCGACAGCGGTTGATCATCTATCCAACCAGCATCAAGAACGCGTCCTACGTACGCAACACGACTGAGGGTGAAAGGCAGGGCGACGACAGTATCAAGGCGAGCACAGTTGAGGGCGCAACTCTGCCGGTGGACGTGACTGTGGCCTGGCATGTGGACCCGGCGAACGTGGTCAAAGCGTTTGAGACGTTTGGAACAGAAGACCTGAACGAGATCCAGCACAAGTTCATTCGAAGCGTGGCGATCTACGGCGTCAACGTGGTCTCCGGCGAGCGTTCCATCTTCGACCTAACCTCGAAAGAGCGTGCTCAATTCGGACCTGAAATCAAGAAGGTCGTCACTCCGATCTTGGACGACATGGGGATCACCGTGGATGACGTCTACATCGGCGAGGTCTATCCGAATGATGAAATCAATGCGAAGGTCAGCGAGCGTGTGGCTAAGCGGAACGAGTTGGAACAGGCGATTATTGGGCTGCAGCAGGCGAAGATCGACGCGCAAACGACGATGACCAATGCCAAAAAGAACGCTGAGTTGAACGCCTTGCTTGCGGCTCAGGGCGACAAGGCGATCGAAATCAAGCGCCTCGAGAACCAGCGTAAGGCGATTGCAGGCTGGGACGGACAGCCGAGTCAGATCGGAGATGGAACGATTCCGTTTACCGACATCAATCCGAGGGATCTCGCGGGTGGATCCACGGCCTCGGCGACAGCGTCTGGGAAGTGATGAGGGGAAAGGCGGAAGGATGAAGGCGGAAGGATGAGCGATGAAGGTTTCGCGGGCGACCTGGAAATTAAAGCACTACTTGGTAGCGGTTGGCGTCTTCCTCGGTCTTCTCGCCGCGTTGGTCTACGGTCTTAGCGATAGCCCCGGGCAGACGTTCATGGTCATGGGGTCATTAGTATCCGTCGTTGCGGGAGTCGTGCTCGTCTTCTTTGGGCCGGTTTTGGTTCATGAGCTTGGCCACTTCCTCGCAGGCAAGGCCCTTGGCTATAACTTTTACGGCATGCGGCTCGCAAACCTAGAGTTGAGCAACCTGAGCACGGGTCTACGATTTAGGTTGATAAGCAAAATGGGCGGGGCTGCAGGAGCCGTTCTCATGGCGCCCTCGTCGCTTGACCGCGTGCTCGTTAGGCACCGGCTGTTTATCTTTGCGGGACCAGCTGCTTCAGGAGTCCTCGCGTATTTGTCATATCTTCTTCTCATCAGGTCCGGCGGAGTATTCGGCGCATACCCGGAGTCGGGGCCGATGGCGCTCAATATGGCGTACCAATGGGTCACCATCATCTCCGGAGTCTTTGCGATCGCGTCGTTGTTACTTGTGTTTCCAATCAAAGGGAACCATGCGAGCGATGGCCGCCAACTTTACTTGAGCTTCCGCAAGCCAGCGCAATACAAATTGGATCTCGCGCTCAGGATAGTTGGCTGCGCCTGGACTTACGGCGCGCGAGCGGGAAGTTGGAACACGGAGGCGATCGATTATCTTCTGGAAAACGCGCAAGATCCGGTCATGGCCGCCCGCGCCCATTTGATCGCCTACTACCAAGCCCTTGATCTCGGTGATCTTAAGCGGGCCGACAGCTACATATCCAATGCTGCACGCATCGTTGATAGCGTGCCCGAACCGGATCCAGTCTTGTTTAGGGAAGTCTGCCTGGAGGCTGCCTACTCCGCGGCGTACCTGTCGAAGGACGCGGTGGCCGCACGCGAGTTCTTGGTGAAGTCTGGTGCTACGGAAGCCGACGTGTATTCGACGCGGGACAGAGTCGAAGGTGCGATCCTGTTTGCCGAGGGAAACGAGATCGAAGCGCGGAGGGCTGTTGAAAGAGCCGAGATTAAGCTTTTGGCTATGTTTTCAAAGCCGCTTCAGGCGAATATCGTTTTGGAACTGGATCTTATTCGAAGGGTTATCGAGAACCCGCAGCCATTAACGTCTACCACTACAACTGTCGGCTAAACGGCTGTACGGCTCTCGGAACGAGGCGTCTCCAAAGAAGTTCAAATAACCAAGGCGCGGGGCGCTTGGGAGATTGAGTTGAGCTTAGACGTACGGATTCCGACACGGGAAGAAAAGCAGCGGCGGGTGATCAAGTGGATTCTTTGGCCCTTGCTGATCATTGGCGTCGTTTCATTAGCGGTGCTCGCAGCGATGGTTTTGCCGCAATGGTTGGGATACGGAGAAACTCTCGAGAAGTCGGTTGTTACCGTGAAGGTATTTAAGCCCGATCCGGCCAAAGCCCAGGTCATTCTCGGGATCGGCGACCATAAGTTGATCGCAGCGATGCCGGAAGGTGGAACGGTGAAGCCGGACGGGACCAAGGATTTTGTTTTGACGGACGTTGAAGATGTCGACCACTTCCCCCGGTTTCAGGATCATAAAGTGGAAGTGATGAACGCTCAGGTCCAGCGAGTTGTGGACGACTACGTGGTTGCGGTCGGGACCTCTCCACAAAATGAAATCTTCGTCTTAATTCCGGTCACGGCCCGGCCGAGCAATAGCGAAAAGTGGGGCCCTCAAATAGAGGCCAAAGCTCGATTGTCGGTGGTTGGTTACTTGCGCCGGACTCCGCCTGCGGAGGAAGCGAAGAAGCTCCTGCACCTGCAGAATCTGAATCTGGAGAATGTACCTTTGCCTCCGCTCTATCTGGACGCAACCGAGGTAAAGGTTGCTGCCGCGAGGCCTCTTTGGGGAGACGAGTAGGGGATGATGGTGTGATGAAGTGATGAAGTGATGAAGTGATGTCGGGCTCAGGGGCGGAATCGTTACCGATCTGCCTGACTCACGCAGGCACTGATAACCGATCACCCGACCATCCGATCACCCTTTCTCTTTTGCAGCTATCACCACTGCCTCAGAAGCGGAGACTTCGGTGGCGACTCGCTCGGCTTCGGCATCGTCTTCGGCTTGCTTTTCTTCTTCGATGACAATCTGCTCCTCGATGTTGTCGACTGCGGTGTTGACAGACCGGTGGAGTTCTTCGGTGGCATCGGTCTTGACGTGCTCCTCGACTGTCTCCCCTTCAATCTGGGTGACCGGTTCCTCTGCGTCGGGGGCAATTTCCTTCGGAATCTCGATCTCATGGCGGAGTTTGGGTACGAGCGCGAGGACTCCAATTTGGATGCAGGCTGCGACGGGGACGGCAAGAATCATCCCCACGATGCCAAGAAGCAGGTTTCCGATGAGAAGCGCGATGATGCTGAGGATGGGATGAAGGCCAACGTGACCCCCCAGAATGCGTGGAGAAATGACCTGGTCGAACAGAATGTTGTGCATCACGAGGCCCATGCCGGTGACGATGTAGAACTCATGGACGCCCCCGTGCAGGAAGGAGACTGCGGCGATCATAGCGTTAATCGCGATTGCGCCGAGGTAGGGGACGTTATAGAGGATCGTTGCCCCGATAGCAATGATGAGTGCGCTGGGGATGTGGAAGGCGAAGAGAAGTAGGTAGGTGGCAAGGCCATTCAAAAGGGAAACGATGGCCATACCGCGAAGATATTTGGCGAAGATTCCAGTCGTCTCCGTGACGGCGGTTTGGACCAGGTCCCGGCGTTTCTTCGGGACGATGAGAAGGCCCTTGGCGAGGATGAGATGGTAGTCGCGCAGGGCGTAAAACGCGATGATGGGGATAATGACGATCCAGATCAGGTTGGTGGCAAACGCGACACCATACGCGGTCATCTGATTGGTGGATTTAAAGGTGTCCACAGTTCCCTGCGTGACCTTGATCAGGATCGCACTGAAAGAGTCGTTAAAGCCGAAGTCGTGGAGCCTGAGGGCTAATCCTTTTGGAGAGGTGTCAGGGAACTTAGCCGCGAAGCCTGACTGGATATCACCCATCTGGGCAACTGCGTGAGGGTATGCGAGGACAACAGCTGTGACCAGCGTGACAAGAAAGCTGGAATAGATGAGACCGGCGGCTGCGCCCCTGGACCAGCCCCTTAGCTCGAGGCGATCGACTACCGGATCTAAAACGGTGGCAAGCAAGAACGCGAGGAGCAAGGGGACCCAAATGTCCCTTACTACGAAGGCGACGTAAGCAAGAACTATGTAAAGGAGGGCTTTGTAAACCCAACCACGCGTGGCCTCAAGGGACGGCATGGGGATGACGACTTGTCTAACAACGGCGCGTTTGGCGCCGCTCGGTTCAGGGGTAACCAAGGCTCTATATATTCGGATTCATGTTGCGGCACTGTTGTTCGCTTAGTTCCGAAAGCTGCGTTACAATCCACCTATGCGCAGCGCAATTTACCTTGCATTGGTGACCGGTCTTTTGTTAACGGGGTGCAGCAAGCCTGATGCCCCTCCGGCGGCGGCGTCACAAACGCAGGTGAATGCGGCGGGAGGGGCCACCGTTGTCTCCCCCGATGTCGGCCCGGTGACACCGGTGACGAATTCGGCCCTTGATAACGCGGCGGGCGGAGGTGTGAACTCCGCGATGATGAAGAAGGCGAAAGGGATTCAGGCTTCTGGAGTTGGGAGCGTGAATAACGCTCAGAAACAGGGGATTAGCACCGACGAGGGGAACTAGGGAAGCGGAAGGATGAAGGCGGAAGGACGGAGGGCGACGTTGGATCGAAGTGGGCGTGATGGACGTTTAGGATTTTAGAGATGGAACGATGCAGCAAGTGTCAGGCGGAGGTGCATGGGGCGCCCAAGTTTTGTCCAGAGTGCGGGAAGAAGTTCGTTCCCAATCCGGCGCCGGTGGCGGCTGGTGAGGATGGCGTGTACTTCTGCCATAAGCACAAGCGCGAGGCGACTCGGGTGACCTGTGGACGGTGCGAACGGCCCATATGCCCGAAGTGTATGGTGCTAAGCGCGGCCGGCGTGCGGTGTCAGGATTGTGCTCGGAACAAGGTTCCGATTCGAATGCGCGGCGTTATTCACGACCTTGGCGCGGGCGCGAAGACGCCGGCCGCTCAGCGAGTCTGGTACATGGTCGCGATCATGTTCGTCGTGAATCTATTTCTGGGGATGTTTGGGGGAAGGCGGAGTTGAAGGCGGAAGGATGAAGGATGAAGGATGAAGGTCGAATCCGGACCTTCATCCTTCATCCTTCCGCCTTCATCCTTTCTCCTCAGTGTCCTGTCATTTGTACGTTGGCTGCCAGGAGGCTGAACTGGGTTTCCGACCACACTGATCCCAGAATGATGTGTTGGCCATTCCTGAGGTCCGTGAGGCTATGCCCGCTTCCCGACACCGTCGTGGCCGGGCTCAGAATGGTGTGGAGCGGCGTTTGGCTTCCGTGGTTCAAAAGGAACGACGTGGAAGGGACAAGGTTGCTTACGAACCCTGGCATGTACGTCACGATCTGACGTGAAGTGTCCGTCACTCCTACCGTCGAACCGGGCTGCACGTCAGGAGTAATCACCCCGTTGTTGTCCACCCAATCTCCAAGATTGAAGTTAACGGCGACAACCTTTGACGTCGAGTTGATCGTCAAGGCTTGCGGGAACGTGTAGCTCAGGGCCGAGCGGCCGTTGCCCATTGAAATGGCTGGTGAGAACTGCTTTTGCAGGCCTTGGTTTGTTGCCGCCACGATCACGTTGAAGAGGTCGTTGACGACGATTCTGACTCCCGTGTAGGTCCCAAAAGGTACGTCCGCGTGGTTCAGGAAGACAAAGAGCGGACCTTGTGCGTCACGAAGGCGCTTGATGTCGACCGGCTGGCCGATCGAACTTGTGAAGACGACGGTGTTGCCAGAAGCATTGGTGAGATCGATCTCGTAGATAAGGACGACAGCAGAGCTGTAGCTTCCCCATCCGCCGGTCGATCCGCCGGTGGTGCCTCCTGTGGTGGTGCCGGTAGTGCTGCCGGTTGTGGTCCCGGTCGTACTGCCGGTCGTCCCGCCAGTGGTCGTCGAGGTGCCGCCGTTGTCATCGGTGCCAACGACAGTAATTCCGCCGCCTGCATCCGTTGTACCGCCGGCTGACCCTCCGGTTGTAATCCCCGTGCCCGTCGTGGTGCCGGTTGTGGTTCCGGTTGTGGTTCCAGTTGAGGTTCCGGTAGTTGAACCCGTTGTCGTCCCAGTCGTTGAACCGGTGGTCGTGCTGGAAGTCGTCGTACCGCTTCCGGTGGTACCGGTAGTGGTCGTCGAACTAGTCGCACCGGTTGTTCCAGTTGTAGTAACCGAGCCCGTCGATCCGGTGGTTCCAGTCGTTGTAACCGAGCCCGTCGATCCGGTTGTTCCGGTTGACGTAACCGAGCCAGTCGACCCTGTGCTTCCGGTGGTGAGGCCACCTGAAGGTGTTGACGATGAACCTCCACCGGCGCCGCCGCATCCTATGACGAAGCACTGCGAGAGCTATTGCAATCCAAATATTTCGATTCATAAATGAGCCATCCAAATCGGCTGGGCCGACATGGAGACATCGGGAAATCTACGGGGATGCCTTTAAAGCACATTTACTGGGATGTCAGGTTCAAGAGAGAAAGCAGGCAAGAATACGGTGAGCGGTGGTGCACTTATTGCTGGCGGCCGCGCAAGATGTCACCGCAATGCTTCGCGGGTTGGCTACTCCGTGAACTCCTATCGTTAGTCCTATGGATCGCACCCCGATCTAATGTGTCGCTAGTGGCTTCCCAAAAAGAAGCGCCCCACGCCGCGTGAGCGGCGGGGGCGTGCCTTTGACCCTATAGTTGGGGAGATCGTTAGTTGACCTTCACACTTATGGCCGATAGGCTGTGGGTGGTTGGGTTCCAGTTTCCGTTGACTTGTACTTTCTGATCATTGGTGAGCGACTGGACGGTAAAGGCTTTGCCCGAGACCAGGGTTAGCTGGTTGACCAGTGTGTGAACCAGGGAGTTGCCGTGCCTGAGGTCGAAAGACTGGCCGGCAAGGAGGTTCTTGATGAACCCGGGTA
>JANYLD010000312.1 GCA_025363835.1 Armatimonadota bacterium | reverse complement strand
CGGGATCATGATCTCCGGGAAGACTTTATGGCCGGCTTTGATGAGGATTGCCGCCGCCTGAAGGATGGCGCGAGTCTGCATGATAACGAGGCCGGGGAGGATAATGGAAAGGCGGACTCCGCGGAGTCCGAGCATGGGGTTTTGCTCGCGCATCGACTCAACCTCCCCAAGCATCTTCATCTTCTCTTCGAGTTGCGCATCCAAGCCCTGTTGGCCCATCTGGATCTTCGTCTTAAGCTCGGTCGTTTCTCTAACAAGTTCCTCAAAGCTGGGGAGGAATTCGTGCAGAGGAGGGTCAATGAGGCGGACGGTGACGGGGCGCTCTCCCATCGCTTCGAAGATGCCTTCGAAGTCTTTCTGCTGGACGACCTGCAGCTTGTTCAGCATGTCTTGGCGTACGGCCTCGTCCTTGGTGAGGATGAGCTCCTGCACCAACGGAAGCCGATCCGCTTCGAAGAACATATGCTCCGTGCGGCAGAGGCCAATTCCCTCCGCGCCAAACTCGACGGCTTGTCTTGCATCTCTAGGGTTGTCCGCGTTGGCGCGAACCTTCATGGTTCGGAAACTGTCGGCCCATGCCATAAGCTCGCCAAATGAGCCGGTGACCTCGGGCTCGATAAGCGGAAGCTCGCCTAGGTAAATAGCGCCGGTGGAACCGTCGACTGTGATCACGTCACCTTCTTTGACGACGATCCCCCCGACGCTGAATTTCTTCTCGTGGACCTTAACATCCAAGGCCTCAGCTCCGGCAACGCAGGGAATACCGAAACCTCTTGCGACGACTGCGGCGTGAGACGTCTTTCCCCCTCGCGCAGTCAGAACGGCTTGCGACGCAAGCATTCCGTGAACATCGTCCGGGTTTGTCTCATCTCGCACAAGGATGACTTTCTTTCCAATCGCGGCGGATTCGAGTTGCATGCCTTCGTGAAGGCTATGGAGGAATTTGCCGGACTTTGCTTCGGCAGCGGTGTCCGCGTCAAAGACCACTTGCCCAACTGCCGCGCCTGGGGAAGCGGGCAAGCCTTTGGCGATAGGCGCGGTCTTCTCCAACACACTGGGGTCAATGCGCGGGTGGAGGAGTTGGTCGAGGTGGGAGCCAGTGATTCTTTGGAGCGCTTCTTCTTTGGAGATCAGGCCTTCTCGCACCATGTCGACGGCGATGTTGACGGCGGCGGGGCCGGTGCGTTTGCCGCTGCGGCACTGGAGCATAAACAGCTTGCCGTGCTCGATCGTGAACTCCAGGTCCTGCATGTCGTGGTAGTGCTGCTCGAGCTTGTTGGCGGTCTCCATGAACTGGTTGAAGACAACCGAGTTTTGCTTCTGAAGTTCGCTAATCGGAACTGGCGTGCGCACGCCGGCGACCACGTCTTCGCCTTGGGCGTTCATGAGGTATTCGCCGAAGATGAGCTTTTCGCCGGTGGAGGGGTCACGAGTGAAAGCGACTCCTGTCCCGCAGTCGTCGCCCGCGTTGCCGTAGACCATGGACTGGATATTGACGGCGGTGCCGATCTCGTCGGGGATCTTCTCTTGGCGGCGGTAGACGATGGCGCGGTCGTTATTCCAACTCTTGAAGACGGCCTCGATGGCAACTTCGAGCTGCTCATACGGATCATTTGGGAACTCCCGCCCCGCGCTCTCCCGTACATGTGCGAGAAAGAGCTGGGAAATCTCCTCCATCTGGTCGGCGTTGAGGTCTAAATCAGTCTTAGCGCCGACCTTTTGTTTGTAGACGGTGAAAATGTGGTCGTCGAACTCGTGCTTACTGAGGCCGAAGGCGACGTCGGACAGCATCATGATGAAGCGGCGGTAGGAATCGTAAACGAAGCGCTTGTTGCCCGTTTCATCGATCATCGCTTGAACGGTTGTGGGGTTGAGGCCCAGGTTGAGCACGGTGTCCATCATGCCGGGCATGGAGAAGCGCGCTCCGGACCGGACTGAGACCAGGAGCGGCTTGGACGAGCCTCCGAACGTGCGGCCCATGATGGTCTCCACGTCTTTGATTGCCACCTTGCACGAGTCCATCAGGCCGGCGGGTATCTGCCGGCCGTTTGCGTAGTACTCGTTGCAGACCTCGGTTGTGATGGTGAACCCGGGAGGAACGGGGAGGCCGATGTTGCTCATTTCAGCCAGGTTGGCCCCTTTACCGCCGAGCAGCTCTTTCATGCTCGCATTGCCTTCTCGGAATAGATAAACGCGCTTGTTGTCCATAGGTACTCGCTTTCGAAGATCAGAAGTCGCAACGATGCCTGGCATCCTGTCAGGCTCGGCCTAGCGAGTTTACCAGCCACCTATCTTGCTTTCGAACCCGCATGGTTTGATGAGAAACTGGTAGTGGAAAGCTGTTGGAATGTGGAATGGAGCCGACACTTATTTTTGTGGACGCGATTTCTCTGGTCGCAACCATAATGCTTCCCGCTCTCGGTGGGCTGGGAGGCTAAGAGGCAGCTATGGTTAATGGGCATTCAGAGAATGAAATTGTAAGTTTTTGTATCGATAAAGCGCTCGAAGATCTTCCGGCGATGCCGGGGATCATCATACGGGTTTTGGAGGAGACTGAAAAGTCTGAGCCTTCCGCCGCCGTGCTCGAGGCGATTATCAGCTCGGATCAAGCTATTGCATCCAAGGTTTTGCGGGTCGTTAACTCGGCTTATTACGGCGTCCAGGGCAGGGTTTCCAGTGTGGGCCAGGCGGTTGTGATTCTGGGCACGAAGCAGGTTCAGAATCTCGTGCTAAGCGCCGCCGCCATGTCCAGCATTCCTACGAGAGGCGTGGGCCAGTCGGATGCTTTGCGATCTTTCTGGACTCACTCTTACGCGACCGCGGCGGCCGCACAGCTCATTGCTAAGGCGAAGGATCTTCCTTCAGTGGACTCAGAGACGGTCTTCATAGGCGGCTTACTTCATGACATCGGCCGGCTTTTCTTGCTTTCCCATTTTCCGGACCTGTACGACAGGGCGATCGAACGCGCATCTGATGCGGGCGGCGGCCTGGAGGGCTATGAGAGAGTCTTTTTTGGGACCAACCATAGCGAGGTGGGCGCCGCCGTCGCAGGGAGATGGAGCTTGCCGGAGCAGTTGGTCGCCATCGTTCGAGATCACGAGGGACCGTTTAAGGACGAGGCATCCGTGCCGGTTCTGGTCGTTCATTGCGCGGATGCTTTAGCGAAGACTTTGTTTGGCACTGATGACAAGTTATTGAAGTTCGACATCGACCCTGTTGCTCAGGATTGGCTTGGCTTTGGAACCCAGGATTTCCGGAATCTCAGAGAAGAGGCGAGCGAGCGAGTCGAGCAAGCGAGCGGAGTGTTTGGGCTGCTTTCTGCGGCCTAGTCATTTCTAGTTCGGAACCCGGTGCGTCTACTCCAAGGTGAGCTTGCAGGCTAGCGAATTTGCGTTTTCTGCTAAGACACACCATCCAGGCAAGGTGCCCTCTCCGACGATGGCATGTAGTTCGCCGCGGATGGAGATGAGGAAGCGCTTTTCATCAAGGTCCCAGTCGACTTCGAGTTGATCGTCGGATGTGAGCGGCTCGAACGGGACATCTTTGGCGAAGCCGAGGAAGTTTGGTTGGGGTAGGCCTCGACCTCTGGGGTGGTCCGGGGCGGGGGCGGGGCCGTGATTGTAGAGCCAGACAAGGCCGACGATGTCGTTGTTCTTCCAGCAGTAGGCATAGGCAACGACTCCGTCGTCCTCAATCCGCACGATCTCATCGACACCTTCTGAGGCGAAGTCGGCTTCGAAGACAAGCTCCAGCTCTTCGGCCGTTGGCTCGAGGTCTTGCTGAATGGGCGCTAAGTGCGGAATTTCGGCCATGAGGGATTTTGAACGGTTCGACGGCTGCGGTCGTTGGGAGTTCCGCGTTTTCGGATTCGTGTGATCCCGTTCTACCACCCCTTCAGGGTGGATTTGTTAGTGATATCTCTCCGGAGGTATCGGTGGGAAACGCTCAACCCCCGGCTACTTTGTGACCCCTCCAGGGTCGTTTGAAACGGCGTCTGCTTTCTACTGTGCCGGACCTTGGTGGAGCAGGGGTATGAGCTTAGACTGCTCCATTTTTGATTACCGATTGCTCGATTCAGCTCGCCGGATCTTTTCGCGTTCGACACCTGCGGAAAAAACGCGGCTTCAATCGAGCAATCAATTAGGCTCCTTCCATCGGGTCGATACTGCCGCTGCCGGGTTCTTCGAAGACCTCCGCTTGCGGGGTGGCTTCGATCAGCTGGTCGGGCGTTTGACTCTTTTGCGGGCGGCCGGTGATACGGGCGAAGGCTTTGTCTAGGTAGGAACTCTCCGGCATCTTCATCGCTTTGGAGAGGAAGAAATAAACGAGGGCGCCGGGGATGGCCATGACGAGGATGAGGAAGAGACCGATGATTCGGAAAGCGGAAGTGTGGTGGCCGGCGGTTATGTGACCCAGCGGTGTCTGCAAGACACCCCAAGTGATAGCGATCATCACTGACGTAGCTAAAGCGCTCTTGAGGAGGGTCAAGAGGATGCCTTTGATATCCAGGCCGCCGATCCGAGGGATGAGGAAGATGATAAGGGTGATGGCGAGAAGAATGGCGGATACAGAACTGGCGAGAGGCAGGGCCAGCAATCCGAGCGACGTTCCCTTGATTGCGTAAACGGAGCCGATGAAGAACGCAGTGATGATGGTGCCGATGATGGTCGGGGTCAGGCTGTTCTGGATCGCAAAAAAGCCGCGGGTGATAACCGGGTGGACGCACCAGGCGGTGATGCCGACGCAGAAAAGCTGAAGACAAATCGACACCTGATTGGCGGCTTCCGGAGTGAACTTGCCGTGCTCGTAAAGTCCGCCGACGATCTGGTGGGCGGCGAGGGCCATAAAGGCGGAGATCGGGAGGGCCATGTAGATGACGGTTCGCAAGGTGCTGGCTATCTGGCGGCGGTACATGTCCATCCGCTGCTCTGCATGGAACTGGCTCAGGGCGGGGAAGATGGCGATGGCGAGGGACTGGCCGAGGATGCCAACAGGCGCTTGCATGAGCAGGTTCGAAAAGTAGATGTAGCTGGGGCCGCCGTCATAGTAAGAGGCAAAGGATCGGAGAATCACCGGATAGACGCCAGGAAGTGACAGTCCCAGAATCACTGGGACCATCAGCTTAAAAACCTTCTTCACCCCAGGGTGTGAGGCGTCGAACGATGGCTTGAATTTGGCTCCCGCGCGGCGAAGCTCCCACACGGGAATGACCAGGTTTCCAATGGTGGCGCCAAGTAGTGCGCCGACCGCCATACCGACGATGCCTTGCTTGAAGAATAGGGAAAGGACGACGGCACCGAAGATGATGCCGAGGTTGTAAATGTTGGGGCCCAGGCCGGGCACGGCGAAGCGCTGCATCGAATAGAGCGCCCCTAGCATCAATCCGCCGCCCAGGAAGAATGCAATTTGGGCAGGCAAGACGATCCTGCTGATCAGGGCCACTAGAGGGACGATGCCTTCCTTCTCCGCGCCGCCAGCCATCAGGTGAACCAGCGGGACGGCAAAGATGAGGGCTATGACGACAAGGGTGCTGATTGCGACGGCTGTGATCGTCATGACCGAACTGAATATCTGCCAGGCTTCTTTCTCACGCTTGGTGTGCAGGTACTCGCTGAAAACCGGGATGAACGCGGAGGCGAGTGCGCCTCCCGCGATCAAATAGAAGATTAAATCTGGGATTTGGAAAGCGAGGGTGTAGGCATCTGTCGCGTGGCTCGTACCGAACTTGCCGGCGATGACCATGTCCCGCACAAGGCCGAGAAAGCGGCTCAGGAAGAGGCTGGCCATCATAATGCCGCCTGCTTTGCCGACGTTTGGGTTAATGCGCTTGGGGGAAGGTTGCACCGGGGAGGTCTCTACGGTTGGGGAGGCCACACGCAATTAAACCAGGCCCGGTGCGCTTTAGTTGCGCCTATCCGGTCAAAGTGCCCGGATAGGCGCAACATCGCGGAAGGATGAAGGATGAAGGATGAAGGATTGTCCTTTCCCGATTGTATGTACCAGTAGGCCGATTTTCATAGGGTGATTTGACACCC
>JANYLD010000311.1 GCA_025363835.1 Armatimonadota bacterium | reverse complement strand
GTCAAAAGGTCTGCCGCGAATTCCGGGCATGGTTTCAATTGTCGGGCTGAAGCCCTCGGCGAAAGCGGCGCTAAAGCACCGCACTCCATATAGCGCGGCTACAACTTCGCAGCGCTGAAGCGCATCTTCATAAGCGACTTGATTTGCATCATCGTGAACCCAACCAAAATCGCCCCCATGACCCACGCCGCGGCCGTTGCGTAGCCGAAGCGGAGGAAAAGGAACGCATTCGTCCAGACCTCGAGGCCGAGAGTGTGAGTCGCATACAAAGGCCCGCCCCCAGTGAGGACGAAGATGTTCTCCATCGCCTTAAAGCCCGCGATAAATACGCCAAGCAGGTTAATCAGAATCAAAGGCTTCAAACCAGGCAGAGTGATGAACCGGATCTTTTTCCACCAGGAAGCCCCATCCAGATCCGCCGCCTCATAACGCTCAAGCGGAATGTTCTTTAGGGCCGCTAAATACAAGATGGACCCAGGCCCGGCGCCAGCCCAAATCCCGGGCAGCACCACTGCAAACATGGCCAAGGCCGGGTCGCCAAGCCAGTCGTGCGTTTCTTTGAGTGGCGCGAAATGAAGGAACGAGAGGATCGGATTGAAGAAGTGAATGATAAAAGGGTGAAGCAATCCGTTCAACAGCCCCGTGTCGCCCTTGTCATAGAACTGCTTCCAGAGAAAGGCGATGAGGATGGGGCTGGTCATCGCGGGCAGGTAGTAGATTGTGCGGAAGAGCACCTTGCCGAGCGGGATCTCATTTAACGCCAACGCCAAGCCTATGGGAATCAAGAACCCGATTGCGATGCTAAGGCCGACGTAAATGAAGCTGTTCCGCACCGCCATCCAGAAGATCGGTTGAGAGAAGACGGCGATGAAGTTATCCAGTCCCACCCACTGAGCACCCTTGATGATCCGGTAGTCCTGAAAGGCGATCAACAGGCCGCGGGCAAGTGGGTAGTAGCTCCAGACCAGGATCGTTAAAGCCGCGGGCAACACGCAGAGGGCCACAAAGCGGTAGACCCGGCCACGCTTGGATCCGGCAAGCAGCCGCTCCTCCTCCCGTTCTTTCTGCCGCAGCAAAGTGCGTTTGGCAATGCGTACGAATCCGACTCCTGCAAACAGGACAAGGCATGCCAAAATCCCGACCGCCCAGCCCCGCTGCTTGGCCAGAATCTCCGGCGGTGTGTAGCCAAGAAGCTTCCGGTCCATCTCCTGCTGAGTGGACTTCAGAATCTCCATCGAAGGCGTTTTAGGCTCCAGAACCGCCCGCTCCAAAGCGCTCTCCATCACCGTGTACACCTGCTGCGCGTTCTTGCCGTAAGGCTCGGGATGGCCGTCCTTAAACAGCTCCTCATTCGCCTTCACATAACCCGGATCAACCTGGGCCAGCTCCTGCGTGTATCCAAACTTCTTGAGCCACACGGGGTTGACGAGGTTGCCCATACCGGCCTCGACAAACTTGTCGGTGTTGATCTTTGCCGCCTCGTCGCTGGAGAAAAACTTGACGAACTCCCAGCACGCGGCCAGCTTCTTGGGGTCGGTGATCTGGCTGTTGATCGCCCACATCCCTGCGTTTATCTCATTGGCCGGCCCCGCCGGACCAGCGGGCATACGGGCGATGCCGATGAGCGAGGGGTTCACATCGGTCATGTTCATGACCACGTCGTTGGTGTACGAGAACCACATCGATGCCGTTCCGGCCGAGATGTCCTTGCTCATCTGGGTGCTGTTGGTGGCCGCCGGCCCATGCGTCTTGCCGTCTTTGCCCGTCCACTTCTCGGTCACGATCTTCCGGTAATAGTCCAGAGCCGCAACGCCCGCAGGCGTCGCGATATTGGCCCGAGTGCTCCCGTCCGGCATCCGCACCACCGCGTCCCCGCCCGCCTGCCAAAGGAAGTTGTCCCAGTAGTAGGCCTTTATCCCGCCCGGCCCATCGCCCATCTCAAATCCCGTTCGCCCGGGCGCGGACTCAGTTAGCTTTTTTGCGTCCTCATAAAACTCGTCCCAAGTTGTGGGCGGCTTGTTGGGATCTAGGCCGGCTTCCAGAAAGTGGTCTTTCCGGAAATAGAGGGCCATTGCGACCTGGTAGAACGGCACCGCGTAAATGTGGCCGTCGTAGCTGCGGACCACGTTCATGATGATCGGATTCGCCCGTTTCAGGACGTCCGGGTCCTGCTTCACAAGGTCGTCGAGCGGTCGGCAAAAGCCCTGGTCGATGAAGTTGTAGTACTGGCGGAAGTTGACATAGAAGATGTCCGGCGGACTCGCCCCGGCCATCGACATAAAGAACCCCTGATCGAAGTTAGGACCCGACAAATCAAGCCCGCCCGCATTGACAATGCGGAGGCCAGGGTGCTGCCGATCGAACTCGTCAAAGACGGCCCGGCGTGCAATAGACCGCGGATTGGTGTCCTCTTTCGCAGGGATCCCAAACGAGGCGCCCGCCATCATCCGTATTTCGGTTTCGCCACTCCCCTGTTGGGCGACGCAAAGCGCGGCCACAAGGCACATGAGAAGAGTCGCGAGGCCGCGCAGGATCGGCTTCATAGTGGCGATACAGACAAGCGCGTTTTACCTGGACTTTTTTGTCAATGCCTGAATCAAGTTAATCGGCGATGCGTCCAACAACTGGCTGAAACTGAAACCGTCTGCGTCCGCTAAGCTAATGCCTATGCTCCGCTCCCTCGCCGGCATTCTCGCCGTGCTCGTCTTCATTTCGGTTGCCTGTGCCCAGAAGCCCCAAGCGGGGATGATTATTACGAAGTCCACGTCGCTGCACCACGGCACCTACGTGCTCCCCAACGACTCGCCAGACCCTTACGCGGGTGCGATCACCATCCAAGGCGACAACATCACGGTCGACTTCCGGGGCGTCACCCTGGAAGGGTCCCCGGTTGACACGCCTCCGGACCAACGGAAAGGAACCGGCATCAGCATTGCCGGGCGCAACGTGACGATCAAAAACGCAACCGTCCGTGGCTACAAGATCGGATTGATCGCCAAGGACGCCCCGGGCCTAAAGATTCAAGATTCGGACTTCTCGTACAACTACAAACAGCACCTCAAAAGCACGGTCGAGAAGGAGAACGAAGACGACTGGCAGAGCTACCACCAAAACGAGAAGGATGAGTGGTTGGGATACGGCGCCGCCATGTATCTAAGAGGGTGCGAGGGATGGGAGGTGCGCCACTGCACCGTCACCGGCGGCCAGTGCGCCTTAATGCTGATGCAATCCAACAAAGGCCTCGCCTGGAACAACGATTTCTCCTTTAACAGTGGCGTCGGCGTCGGCCTCTACCGTAGTTGCGACAACCGCATCATGTACAACGCGATCGACTGGGACGTGCGCGGTTTCTCGTATGGCTACTACAGCCGAGGACAGGACTCAGCCGGGATCCTCGTCTACGAGCAATCCGATCGCAACACCTTCGCCTACAACTCGGTAACTCATGGCGGTGACGGCTTCTTCCTGTGGGCCGGACAGAGTTCGATGGACACCGGCCAGGGCGGATGCAACGACAACTTCGTCTACGGCAACGACTTCAGCCACTCGCCAGCCAACGGAATCGAGGCCACCTTCAGCCAAAACACCTTCGCCAACAACTACATGCG
>JANYLD010000281.1 GCA_025363835.1 Armatimonadota bacterium | reverse complement strand
GATGGCGGAGGCGTCTCCATGAACTCGAAGCCTTTCGACTGGCAGGCAGCTTTGGGATCGCGGGAGTAAGCGGCCCTAAATGCGGGGTCTTCCGAGAGCATGGTGCCAAGCAAATTCGCTTGCCACTCGCGCAACTCCACGATGAGCTTGAAGGAGCGATCACCGTCTGGAGAATCGTTGCCGGCTCTCGCATAAGCCTTCGTCGCCTCCCCGAACATGCCCAGGCATTGGTAGGCGGCGCCACGGAGCATATGGTAACCGGGGTTGTAAGGATCAAGCCGGATCAGCCGCCGGGTGGTGGAAATCAGGTCGTTAAACCGCTGCTGCTGCCACTGTGAGCGCGCCAGCACCTCGAGCGCACCTACATGCGTTCGGTCTCGCCGAAGGATCCGTCTGGCGATGACCGCCGCTCCGGAAGCGTCCCGAGATTGTAAAAGCGCTTCTGCTCGAGTTAGCATGGCAAACGGCGACGAATCCTCTTCGCGGGTTCGGGCCATTAGTCGCTTCGACCGCACCTTGCACGGTTTTGTTTGTTCCACGCGCTCTCCTCCTACGGTCAATTCAGGTTAGCAAGCTCAAGTGCTCGAAAAAACGCGCAATTCTGCGGGACATGCACAATTCTTATCCACAAGGTTTGCAAACCCCGTACTCTTGCTAACCCGAAAAGCCCAAACGATTTAGGGATTCAGAGAAACACGGATGTCCGTCTTGTCGGTGGTTGCCGGGCTGGAGACGGTGAACACCATATCTTTGACCTTGATGCCCTTCGGCACGGAGAAGACCACCGCGAAGTCTTTGGCCGCCCCGGGAAGGATGTCATCAGCCGTCATCTGGCTGTTGAGAGCATCGATGTAAAGGGGAGCGTAACTATGCTCATCCATGTCAGTGAGCGCCGTGTTCCCGGCGAGATCCTTGTAGAAGTAGAGCTCCTGTTTTTGTTGAGTGCCGTTCTTGAGCCGGCATGTTACGACCACCAGTTGGTTGTCCTCCGTCGGGGACGTGATGGGAGTCTTGTCCGACGCAAATCTCGGTGTATAGGAATTGACGGCTTGCTCGTCTCTGGCGAGGAATCGCCATTTCCCCGTGAAGAACTCAGTACCCATCTTTCCCTGGACTCCAAACAGCTCGCTCCCGCCGCCGCCGGCAACCAAGTCGTAAGCATCCCCATTTTTGGAGACCGTCAGCCCGAAGGCCTTCGCCACGTCGGACAACTTGACGTACGCCGTTCCGTTAAAGGTTTTGACCGAGGTCGAGACGACCTTTCCGTTCATGGTCACCCTGCCTACCTGGGCCGCCAAAACGATCGCTGCACAAGCCAACATGCCGCCAAAAACAAATGCCTTGTGAATCCTCATAGACTCCTCCTGAAACGAAAGTGAACAGAAAATATACTGGCACTAGGTTGGAGCCATGTCAACCTTTCAGGCGCTCTATTTGCGATACGTCGCTTTATTCATCTCGCGCAGTTCCAGGGTCAATCCGACCTCCTGAAGCTCCAGGGATTGGGCGAAATGCTCCCGAAGGACAGCGTACATCTCGTCCGATATTTTTGAACGCAATTCCTCGGAACGGCCACTCATCACGGCTACGGTGCAATGCGCAAAGCCCGGAGGCGCGCCATCTCCCATTGCCCACACGGATCGAAGGTTGTGATAGGCCTTTACCGCCTTGCTGTCAACAGATTCAAGGCTCGACAACCTAGCGACCAGCGCATCCAAGATGTCTGGCACGTTTGCGTTCTCCGGCAGATCTGCCGTGGTCTCCAAAATGATATGCGGCATGGGCTCTTTAGTCTAAGACTGGTGGGTGGGGGTTTTGGGTGCTGGGTGTTGGGTTTTGGGGGCTCTCAAGTGCTCGGGGCTCAGAGACCAAGGCTCAAGGCTCAAGGCTCAGAGAATGGAGTCTGCCCCAATACCCAACACCCAATACCTCACACCCAAGACCTACTCCGCGTCCTCTCTGGGTAGGTACTCGGAGCGCGAGAACCACCATGCTCCAAAGATGGCGCAGAAGGCGATGAGGCAAGCCATCGCCATCCAGCCCACGTCCGGAGTCAAAGTGTTTGTCCCCAAGGCGGAAGCCAAAGACCCGAAAGGATTGTTCTGGCCCGCGTTGCCGGGCGAGGGGCGCTGGGCTATGGCGGTCAGATAGGAGCTCACAGAAAGCAAATACACGCTGCCCGGCATGCTCGGCACCGACGTTTCCCAAGCAAATGCGAACAGCAGGCAGACGATCATCGAGCGGTTTACGATGAGACTGATCAGAACAAATAGAGTCCCATAGGCTAGCGAGCCCACGGCGATGGCAGTGAGATCGTGAAACAGATACGGGTTGCTGAGACCCAGTCCGCCGTATACGGCAGCAGACAAACCAAGGGCGGACGCACCCGCCATGATCATCACCGCCAAAGCCGAAGCCAGGGTTCGGAGAAGCAGAAACTGGGGCCGCGGGATGGGCCTGGTGAGCAGATAGACGACCGTCTTTTGCTCGATCTCCTGACTCAAGACGCCGCTGCTGAAGATGGCTGAGGCCAACGGCAGCATCCTGAACAGTAAAAGAGACGAGAGCATGGAGTACGACTCCTCTTGGCTCTCTCCCCCGTTCACGTTCAAAAACAAGCGAGCCGCCATAAACAGACCGCCCGCCACTAAGAGCCAAACAATGACGCGTTTGAGCCGCATGTACTCGGAAAAGGCGTTCTTGAAGACGTAGGCTTCCATTACTCGTTCACCAAATACCGGAAGATCGATTCCAAGTTGTTATCGGGGCTGCTAAACCCAGTGACCGCAAGACCATGCTCCCGCGAAATGGTGGGGAGGGCGTCGTAAAACTGGCTCGGCTCACGTGTTTGAAGCTCCAATCCAGATCGGTCGAATTCAACGGAGAGAACGAATGGCAAAGCCACAAGCTGCTCGGCCCACTTTCGCGGCTCGCTGGTTTCCAAGCGCACTTTGTGAGGGTGCTTGTCGATAAGCTCGCGAATCACCCTCAAATCGCCCGTTGCCAAAAGCCGCCCGCGATGGAGAAGCAAGATCGAACTTGTCATTTGCTCCACTTCAAAAAGGATGTGGGAGCTGACCATGATCGTCTTGCCGTTCTCGGCCAACGTGTGCAGGAGGGCGATGTAGTCCCGCCGCCCCACTGGATCTAACCCGTTCAGCGGCTCATCCAGGAGGATGATGTCGGGATCGTGGAGCATGGCCTGGGCGAGCTTGATTCTTTGCCGCATGCCCTTGCTGTATCCCGCAATCTTCCCGTCTCCTCGAGTGGCCATTCCCACTCGCTCTAGGTTCTGTTCAGTGAGAAGCTGGGCCCGCTTGTGGTCATAGCCTGCGAACCTCGCCAGCATGTATACAAATTGCCGCCCGGTCCGATGTTCGTAAAAGTTGTCGATCTCCGGGCAGTAGCCGAGCTTCTTGTAGACCTCGGTGTTCGCAAACGGGTCCATGCCGAGAACGGTGACGGTTCCCGTCGTGGGCCGCATTTGCCCGGTGATCAGCCTGAGCATCGTGCTCTTGCCCGCGCCGTTCATGCCCAACAGCGCCGTGACGCCGGGGCCGATCTGGCAGGTGACGTCGTTCAGCCCGATAACCTGCCCGTACCAACGCGAAGCTCCCTGCAACTGGATCATCAGACGATCTCCACCGCCCTGATCCGGGTCCAAGCGATGAAAAGGCTAAGGGCCGACAGCCCGAAGACGATGAGCAAGATACCGAAGAGGGATGGCGCTGGCACCATTTGGATAGGCGAAGGGGATCCGAACTGCGGGCTGCCGTCGGTTCGAAGGACCGCCTTGGCCATTCCAATATTGATGCCGTCTACGCTTGCGTAATAGAGGTTGCTGACCAACGTGTTCTGGAAATGTTCGACCCCCGCGCCACCGTTGTGGCGACGGAACCCGCCCTGTCCCATCATCCAGGTGATCGCCATCATCTGAGTGAAGAAGTTGGAGAGAAAATAGAGGCCGGCGTAGGTCGCCCCCGCAATTCGGCCCTGCTTGAACATCGAGCTAAATCCGATCAGCAGGCTGGAGTGAAGAGTGGCCCCAAGCAGGCACATCAGGATCAGCTTGAAGAAGACCCAACGGTCCTGATAGAAGAACCCCTGATCTCGGAAAGTGAGCGCTCCATAGGCGAAGAAGAACAGGGCCGGGATCAGCATAACCGTAAGCAAAGGGATGAACACGCCCATCCACTTTCCCATCAGGTAGTCGAGCTTCGTGCAGGGCTTGCTCAAGTACACGAGGAGAGCGTTCGCCCGGTTGTCATTGGCGATGGCGCCCGCTCCGATGATGAGGCCAATAATCAAGAACATGATCTGGCCGTAGGAGAACCCAATCAGGAACTGATCCTTCCAAACGATCCTCGATATGTAAGTCTCAAAGAAGCTCGGCTGCCCGGGCGCCCTGTTCTTTCCGAACTGGTCGATGAAGTACAGCACAAAGATCATCGCCAGGTAATACCAAGCTGAAAACGCCGTTGCCACCCACAGGCTCTTCTTCCTGAGCGAGGTGAGCATCGTGTACTTGGCAATCACCCACCACCGATATTTGGTATCCGCCAAGGGCCCATCGTAGGTTCGATAGGTGAGATCGGCAATGGGAGAACTAGTTGGCAAGGCGCCCTCCTGGCGTTGGCTGTTGGCTGTTGGCTGTTGGCTGAACCACAAAGTGGGAGGTTGCAGTTGGTAGGACAGCCTCGTCCATTCGCCAAAAGCCCACAGCCCACAGCCCGCAGCCCACAGTCTTCACTTGCCCTCCAAAACGTCCATAAACGCCTCTTCCAAAGATCGCTCTGCTAGCTTGAACCCTCTTATCTGCGCGGCTGTCTGCTGAGCAGCCTGCAAAGCCTTGGCGGCGAGATCCTCGGGTGTTCCAGAGGCCTGAATCCGATACGTAAACGTCCGCGCCTCGATCAACTGGGCCCCACCGGCGACCATCTTGTCGAGAAAGGCTTTGTTCGGCTCTCGCATCTCGATATCCACCGGATGTCCCTCTATCCTGCGTAAATCCTTAATCAGCCCTTTCGCCCTGAGCCGTCCGGCCATGACAACGACAACTTCATCGCATACGCGCTCGATGTCGGGCAAGAGATGGCTGCTGACGAGGACGTTGACGCCCTTGCCGTGAGACACGTCCTTGATGAGGTCCAACATCTCTTCGCGTCCGGCGGGGTCGAGGCCGTTGGTCGGTTCGTCGAGTAAGAGAAGCTTCGGGCCGTGAATGAGCGCCTGGGCCAGCTTGATGCGCTGCTTCATGCCCGTCGAGTAAGTCTCCACGTTGCGGTAGCGAGCCTCGCCCAGGCCGCAATACTCCAGCGTCTCGTGAGCCCTACGTAGTGCTTGCTCCGAGGGCATCCCAGCCAGTTCGCCCGCATAAGCCACAAATTGAACTGCGGACATGCCCGGTATATGGCAGTCCTGCTCTGGCATCAAGCCGACCTTCTGACGAACCTCGCGCGGGTTCTTCACGATGTCGCTTCCCAACACCGTTCCCGTCCCTGCCGCCGGCTGGACGAAGCCCAGCAGGGTCTTTAGAAGCGTCGTCTTACCCGCGCCGTTAGGACCAAGCAAACCAACGCAGCCCTCCGGTATCTCAACGGAAAACTCTCTGAGCGCCGTAAAAGAACCGTAGTTAACAGTCAGGTTGTGAATAGAAGCGACGCTCAACTCGTGTACTTTAACACCCTCCCGGCTACCACGGTGCCTCCCTGGGCCCTTTGTTGTTAGAGAGTTGGCGAAATCGACGATGAATTGGGACTTTCGCCGAAACGTAGCATCGCCCCATGGGCGATCCTACTCGCACTCGAATCCACTGCCGCGCTGGCCAGCACAGATTCTGCTCGCAGACTCGGAAGCCCTCTTCAGAACCCTGGCCGGATTCAAAACCATTAGCCGGGGGTGAGCGATTTCAAAGCGTAACCTCCGGTCAAGGCGTGCCTCCGAACCACTCCACATGAGTGCAAGGAGGTTCCGATTCGATCGCTCACCCAGCGTGGCCACCCGCCAAAACCCGCCCATGAGTCAAAATCTCAAATGAAAGCCCCGGTAGCTCAGTGGATAGAGCAACTGCCTTCTAAGCAGTAGGTCACGCGTTCGAGTCGCGTCCGGGGTGCCATTCTTTGCTTAGCCCGACCATGTTAGCGCCTGCATCTTGTAAGATGCCTGAAAGCCATGACGATCAACCTTTGGAAATC
>JANYLD010000321.1 GCA_025363835.1 Armatimonadota bacterium | reverse complement strand
CATAGCATGGGAGCCTGCCTCAAACTCCTTCACTTGGAGCGTTTGCGACCGTGCGCTGGAACGCCAATGCACGTGCCTCAATGAGTCGCCTTGCGAATACTCTCGAATGCCACGTGGCTCAAGGCCCGCTCCCCGGGAGTTGCCGCTTTCGGCCTCGCTGATTCCCCATCCAGCCGCCATTGGAACATCTACCGATACGGAAATGGGTCGGGCGAATACTGTCATTTCAGCGGCCGTGGTCGTGTAATGGCGCCGCATCGTGATGAGCCCAAGAGCGTCGGTCCCCATGACGTTCAGGCCGCTCCACCTGTACTTCCCCCGGCGGGTCGCTCTGAACTGATATTGGGTGCGGACAGGCAGGTCATATGCTGGGGCAACAGGCAAGCTGGGCGAACGATCCAGAACCTGCAGTTTAGGCGGCAAGCTGTCAACCACGGCCACCAAAGGACGCCGAATTTTGTGCTCGCTCCAGACCGTGATTTCAACCGTGACAAGTTCTCCGACTCGCACCGCTTCCGGCGCAACCCGGTCAAAGCGCAGACCTCGCACGGAAAGCCACGCCTGCAACCGGCAGGCGGCCAGAGTGGCGATCAGTGCGGTCGCCATATAGAACAACGCGCTTGAATCCAGCATGATGGCCACGAGCAGTAAAAAGAGGCTCGCAAGATTTAAAGCAAAACCAGCGACTCTGCGCATAAAATCAGCTCACGGGCACAGGGGCCGGAACCTCTGTCAGGACTCGCTCGATCACCTGTTCGGTAGTGGTGCCTCTCGCTCTCAGCTCCGCCCTTGGCAAGACGCGGTGGCCGAGGACTGATCCGGCCACGGACTTTACATCGTCTGGCCGGACAAACTCGGATCCTTGCATGGCTGCTCTTGCCTGTGCGGCGCGCATCAAGAAGAGGGTTCCTCTGGGCGAGGCGCCCATGAGGAGCAAATTGTTTTCTCGCGTTGCGCGGACGATCTCGATCATGTACTCGCGAACGCTATCGTGGACAAAGATGTCTCGAACCGCGGACTGAACTTCCAGCATCTCGGCGAGCGAAATCACCGGCTTTACTAATTCCAGCGGGTGCGAGACCTGTTGGCCGGAGAGGATGAGCATCT
This sequence comes from Armatimonadota bacterium, assembly GCA_025363835.1. Lineage (GTDB taxonomy): Bacteria > Armatimonadota > Fimbriimonadia > Fimbriimonadales > Fimbriimonadaceae > JANYLD01. The sequence continues at coordinate 3,408 of JANYLD010000321.1, read as the reverse complement.
CGTCTTCTTTGGAGGGATAACCAAGCGATATCCTAGCGAAGAATCGGTCTAGCTGAGCTTCGGGCAAGGGGTAAGTGCCCGTCATTTCGATCGTGTTCTGAGTAGCAATAACGAAAAAAGGAAGCGGCAGATACCGAGAAACGCCATCGCTCGTCACCTGTCTTTCTTCCATGGCCTCCAAAAGCGCGGACTGCGTTTTGGGGGTTGCGCGGTTGATTTCATCGACGAGGACCACGTTGCCGAAGATAGGGCCTCCGCGAAACTCAAATTCGGCCGTTTTCTGGTTGAAAATGGACGAGCCGGTGATGTCGGCGGGAAGGAGGTCGGGTGTGAACTGCAGCCGGCGAAATTCGCCGCCCATAGTGATGGCGAGGGCTTTTGCCAGCGTGGTTTTGCCCACCCCGGGAATGTCCTCGATCAGCAGGTGGCCGTTGCATATGAGGCAAAGGACTGCTTTTTCAACCGTGCTCTTCTTACCGACAATGACGCGCTCGACTTCCGTGACCATCGATTGCGCTTTTTCAGCGATTTCAGAAACCCTCAAGCGTGAACTCCTCTTTGTTTGATGCCGCTTTGTCGGCCAGAAATACACAAAACCCAGATTGCGCGTTGCAACCGGGCTCGTTCTATACGTAAGTGTCTCCCCAAGCGGCCTTCGTTCAACTTATTTATATAGTATTCCTACGGACGCCGGCCGAGAATGGGTGCGTCTGCCAATTAAGACAGTGTTCAGCATTCTAGCGTTTTATGGTGCATTGGTTGCTAAACTGACCCGATGTCAGAGACCTGCGTCGTCGGAGTCGATCTCGGCGGCACCAACGTTCGTGCTTGCGCCTACCTACATGACGGTACGGAAGCGGGCACTAAGTTCATGAATGCCTCAAATGCGCACCTTGGCGCCGATGCAGTCGCAGATGCGGTAGCAGCAACCATCAAACAAGCGATGGGCGCGTGTACGCACTCCATCCAGGCCGTGGGAGTCGCCATACCCGGGCATATCGACGACGCTGGGGGCCTTGTGCGATGGGCGCCGAACTTTGGGCAGCAGGTTGGAGACACCTTTCAGGTCTGGCACAACGTGCCCCTGAAGTCAATGATAGCCAGCAGAGTTGGATTGCCGGTGCACTCGGGCAATGATGCCAACTTGGCGGCTCTCGGTGAATACAGATTTGGCCTGGGCAAGAACTCTGCGAAGTGCTTGGTTATGATCACGCTCGGAACGGGCATTGGCGGTGGAGTGATCTTCTCACCCGACGCCGTCCACGGCCGCGCCACTGGCCCCTTGATGCTTTTAGGGGGGGATAAGGGCGGAGCGGAGCTGGGCCACGTGTGCATCGACCGTAATGGACCAGACGCGGGGCCAGTCGCCTATGGTGCTCTGGAATCCTACTGCGGAACCCGGGCGCTGATCTCGCGAGCTCAACACAAGCTGCGCTATGGGCGGAAATCTTTGGTCGCCGATGCCGTGTCAGGCGATTTTTCACTGATTACGCCGTTGATCTTGTCTCAAGCTGCGGACGCTGGAGACGAGGTCGCTCTCGAGGTCTGGACCGAGATGGGCGAGCACCTGGGGACCGCGATGGGAGGCTTCATCAACCTTTTCGCCCCCGACCTCTTGACCGTGGCCGGCCAAATCGCAAAGGCGGGCGAGCACATTCTTGGACCGGCGCGCAGGACGGCAAGAGACGTAGCGATCCCCACTCTGTTTGAAGACGTGAACATTGTTCGGGCGGAAAGGGTCGAGGATGCGGGAATCCTTGGCGCAGCCGCCTTGGCCCTGGAGGCACTCCGATGACCGAAGACGCTATCACATTGCATCGGGATACGATGACAATCGAGGGGGACCGGAACCTCTACAACTACACTTTCACAGATCAAGAAGGCGGCATCGTGCCCCACGAACACAGCCCTAAGGCGAAGAAGGAACCGGAAGGTAATCTGACTTCGACTGAAGGAGAGATTCGAAAAGGATGACCGATGTGATCATGCCCAAGATGGGCGACGGAATGGAAGAAGGAACCCTGGTTGAGTGGCTGAAGAAAGAGGGTGAAAAGGTTAAAAGCGGCGAGGTAATTGGCACGATCCAAACCGACAAAGCCACTCTCGAACTCGAAGCGCCTTCTTCCGGATTTTTAGCGGGATTTCTGATTAAAGGCGGCGAGACCGTCCCCGTCGGCCGCCCGATCGCTGCATTGTTGAAAGACGGCGAGAAGCTGCCCGCCGATTGGGGCAAGGGCGGGTCTTCGCTGCAGGCCTCGTCTGAAGTGCCGGCGCCTGTGACTGCGCCGGTTGAAAAGCAACAGGAAACAACGGCCGCACCTACTATTCCCTCTGGCGCGAGCACGGAAGCTGCTTCTCCTCCGGCCAACCCCGTAATGGAGGCAGCCGCCTTTGACGGGGTTGGCCAACAGGAAGATGCCGGTGGCCGTGTGAAGTCGAGCCCCTTGGCCCGCCGCGTGGCCCAAGAATTGGGAGTTAACATCGCTTCAGTTCAAGGAACGGGCCCCGGGGGCCGGGTCGTAGAGAAGGACGTCAAAGAGGCCGCTCAGAGCAAGCCGGCAGTGGCGCCTGCGTCCATCACGTCCGCGCCGAAGGTCGGAGACCAGACCATTCAACTCAACCGTCTCCGGCAGATCACCGCGCAACGCACCGCCCAATCCAAGCAGCAGGCACCGCACTTCTATGTGAGCGTCGAGGTCGATGTCGACAACATCATGACTTTGCGAGAGATGTTTGAGGCGGAAGGCAGCGGAAAGGTTTCTGTTAACGATTTCTTGATTCGGGCTTGCTCGCTGGCATTGCAAGAGATGCCCGTCGTGAACTCCGAGTTTCAAGGCCAGACGTTGTTGCAGCATGGCTCGATCAACATTGGAATCGCGGTTGCGATTGAAGAGGGCTTGACCGTTCCGGTTCTAAAGAACGCCAAAGGCCTCTCTCTGCGCCAAATCTCCGCCGCCTCGCGCGACCTCGCGAAGCGTGCTCACGAGAACAAGCTTTCTTTGGATGAGCTGAGCGGCTCCACGTTTGCGATCTCCAACATGGGGATGCTGGACGTAGACAACTTCTCCGCCATCATCATCCCGCCCAACGCATGCATCGTTGCAATCAGCACGGCCCGAAAGAAGCCGATCGCGAACGAGGAGGATGAGTTGGAGATCCGCTGGCGGATGAACATCACCGGCTCCTTCGACCACCGCGTGGTCGACGGCGCGGTCGGCGCCAAGTTTATGAACCTCGTCCGCGGCTATCTGGAGAATCCCACGCGATTGCTGAGCTAGACCTCCGATGTGGAGTGCGGCGTCTTTAGCGCCGCTTTCGCCGAGGGCTTTAGCCCGACAAGTGCCACAACTTTGTCAGGTTAAGGCGGGGTTGAAAGTCGAGCGAGAAATGTCGGGCTAAAGCCCTCAG
>JANYLD010000221.1 GCA_025363835.1 Armatimonadota bacterium | reverse complement strand
TTCCTTCAATGTCGGTGCGCGGAAAAGACTGCCATCCAACTGCATCTGAGCCTTAACCCAAGCGTGGATATTTGGAGCGGTGCCGACGCCGATCTTAAGCATAGTGACAGGGCTGAGGTGCTGCATCGCTCCGACGACGACCTCGTGGGAACCGTGGCTTATCATGTCGCCCTGGAATTCCAAGCTGTAATCCACGAGCCCCTTGGGAGTCGGACTCCATGCTGCTCGGTAGCTCCAAATCGGTTTGGCGCCTTTCACCGCATCCTGCTCATCGAGGAGATTGAGCAACACGATCCCACTCCGATCCTCCCGGCCCGCAATCAAGGTGCCGGTCCAGTTGTTCGGACCGTCCGCGTTGTGGGTGACGGTCTCATATTCCAGGGATGTGGCTAAGTTCCAGCCGGTGGTGTGGGTGAGACGACGCCGAATTTCAAAGCCGGTCGCCTGGTGACGCAGGGGATCGGAGTTCGGCTGATCTATGTGAGCGTGCAATTCGAATTCGCTCATCCCGTCGTTGCCGAGCGGGAAAACCAGTGCCGGCTCCATCTCCAAGTCTCGTGAATCACGGAACTTCTGATAGGTGCTTGTCATGAAGAAGAAGGGCTGGCGAACCATGTCGTACTCCACGGCGAGGATGAAGCGGGTGCCGTGGTGGGCACAGGCGAAAACCGGCGAAAGAATAAGGCAAAAACTTAAGGCTCTATAGAGAGGACGCATTGAGGTAACTCCGTTAGCGAACAGGCAGGCATGCGCAAGGGCATGGCAACGTTGGCGATTCCAGGGCAGGGGGACCTTGCTACGCGGCTAACGGAGGTGGGATCAGCGGCTCATTCGCCTGATTTGGTCGGCTCGCTTCTCGAGAGACGATCTTCTCGCAGACACTGTTGGGAACGTCGATGACCGGAAGCGGCTTGGCAGCACCGCTCCAAATATCCACGCTTGGGTTAAGGCTCAGATGCAGTTGGATGGCAGTCTTTTCCGCGCACCGACATTGAAGGAAGTCTCTGTCGCCCGGGCGGACTTCCCTGGTGGCGTAGCCCACTAATTTATGGCAACAGGAGTAGACGGGGACGCTGACCACTTGGACGGGAGCCGTGCAGCACTGAACACCATCCCGAGTTTGGACAAACCCGGCCGTCGAGAAAACGCAAGCGAGGGAGACTGACAAAAGCCAGGTGACCGTCCGCGTTAACCAAGCGCTCGCCCGCAAGACCAAGATGGGTCAAGGTTACCCAGGAGGCGGGTCCTCGCCTGGCCACCTCGGCCGAGATTCTCCTCAAGTACCATTTCGAACTAGCCAACGCTCGTCCGGATCTGCTTATTGGTCGGAGTTGCCAGCGAGTGGCAAGGACGTCTGCGGGCTGAAGTCCCTTTCTAATTCGTCCCAGGTCCTAAACTGATTGTGCAAGCTGTACATTCCCTTCAGCCCACATGCCTCTAGCGCCGGCCGGTCTCGGTTCAGGCCAGCCAGGAGGGCGGCGGCGACATCCGCAGATGGGGATTCAAAGACGGAAACCGATCCTTCCATAGCCCAAGTTTCATATATGACATGATCCAGATTGATTCTCGGGCCTGAAGGCGTTTCGACCGACGTCAAAATAAACTGGTGTGTTGTGCCGTCCGGTCTAACGAATTGAGCAGCGGTGACCGCCCTTCCGTCCGTGCCATTAACTGTTTTTAGGCTCTTTATTTGATAAGGGACGAAGGCAGTGCCAAACACGCGTTGTTGCAAGATTTCAGCGACGCGACTGTCAATCGGCTCTCCGCCCATAAAGAGCCCAGGAATCTCGCTGAGTCGTCCGCTTTTTAGGGCATAGATGGCGTTTCTTGACTCGGCGTTCGTCGTAAGCGGCCGGCTAGCGACATAGTAGATTCCACAGAGCAGTACGACGACCGAGAAGGCCATGAGAAATCTTTCACGGCCGCCAACTGAATACCTAATGCGTCGCATCAGACTCCAGAGCAAGACAGTTTTTTCCGCTGTGAGGCGGACTGTCGATGCAAGATTCGCCGGCTCCGGCATCGCGCGTCTCGTAAGTCGTCGAAGATCCGATGCATTTCATGACGGTGACTTGGCAGCAGTATGGTAAGCCAGCCACGTTGAAACCACAGCAGCCGTCGCCAATCGCGGTTGAGCCCGATCCGCCGCACGGGTCAGTTTGATCTCGACAATAGATTAGATCGCAAGCGTAAGCGCCTGCGTATCCCAGCAGAACGGCCAACAAAACTATAATTGACTTTTTCATGGTTCTCCTATGGCAGCCGGTTGGATTCCAGCCACCAATCGTACTGAAGGACCGGATGACCGGTGCCTCGATGCATCACCGCCCTTCCGTCAAGCGTGAGGCCCAGACCTAGCTTTTTGTAGTAAGCGCCTAAAAAATCGTGCAGGTCGTTATGATGGTAGTCGGCTACGATGACCGCGTTTGCTCCGGCAAGTTTGGAGTAAGCGTTCCATCTTGGTTCAAGTGTGGTGTCTTCCGGCCTCGGAACGGCGAAGAAGTATCCGTGCGGAACAGCCTGCTGGAGTTCCCCTTTGCAGCGAAAAGGGTCCATGACCGAAGTGAGGCCGTCGTCCGATGGCAGTCCCAGTTTGTAGCGGCTTCCGACGTCCTGAGCGTCCTGTTCGTCCCGATAGAGGTTGAACGCGAGCCCCATCTGATGCAGGTTTGACAGGCACTCGGTTTTTCGAGACGCTCGCTTTGCGGCTGCCATAGTCGGCATTGATATTGCCCATATAGTTGCCACGATCACTAGGCACACGAGTATCTCAACAAGGCTGATACCGAGCCTGCGCTTACCTGATAAAGTTCGCATGTTCGTTTCCTTCAGCGCTGGCTGTCTCCACGTAACCGTCGAGCGAGGTCCCAAAGTATCTCGGGGTCCAATGAGCTTGAAGCTGCTCATGAATCTTCCCGCTATCGTCAGCCACGACAATATAGTCGTGCGGAATTTTCAACGCCAACCTTCGAACGGCGTCCGCGCTGTCTTGATAAACCAGGATGACGCACGCGTATTTCTGCGGAAGTTCTCTGCTCCGGCGCGAAAGCCCTAGCAGCGCATGAGGCACAGGATCCCATTGCAACAACAAGGCACGAACTTTGGCGCGAGCGGACAGGGAAAACCCTCGAACCGTCGATAGCCCGCAGGCTTGCTAGGCTCGTCCCCCTAGCATCTGTAGGGTACTCCCGATAATCGCTCAGCCCTAAGTTAGGTTCGGGCCTCAGGTAGGCCGTTATCGCGCAGAAGATGCCGACGGCGCAGAGTACTCCAGCAAAGTAGGCGGCACCCTCCTTCAGTTTCTTCATATTTACACAGATACTAATGCTAATAATAACGCCTTTCGCGCGTGTATGCAAGCACTTAATTGATATTAGACAAAGCAAAGGAGAAAGCCGCTGCGAGGGCTGCGCCACCAAAAGGCCCCACCGAATGCCCTCCAATAGCTTCATAGGCCCTTCCGCTTGGCCACCTTGAACTAGCTGGGGTGCAGATATCACCTCCAGGTCGTATAGGGCTGGGCAACGATCGATAAAATTTGAGATGAGAGGAAATCTATTCCGCAAAGAAAGCATCCATCCAGCAAGCTTCACCGTCCCTACTGCGAGATGGCAGATGATAAGGCTGCGCGCGAACCCGTTGACGTGTATGAGGTGCTGGCTGCTTTGATCGAGCAGATGGCTTCAATATCCTGGCAAAAGTTAGGGCTTCAGCCTGATATAATGACCGGGCAGATTCACCAGGACTTAGCTCAGGCTCGCACTGCGATCGACGCCACGGCCAAGCTGTCGGAAGTTCTGGAATCGAGTCTCGATGAAGAGGACAAGCGGCGCATCAATGGATTGGTGCGCGATCTCCGCATTAATTGGGTGGAGAAGAACAAGGAGGTTGAAAATTGAGGACGCAAACGCTTGGGCAAAGGATGGCCCAGGGAGCCCTAAGCCTGCGGGATTTTTTCCGCAGCATCGCCAACCGGTCGAAATCGGCCACCAAAGACCGTGCCGAGCAGCGAGACCGCGTAATGGCAGCCAAGCTGTCCCCCACTGTTCAGGAGCGGCATGAGGAACTTGTTCGCTTCTATCGCCGGTACGAAGACCTGGTTGAGACCGTTTGCGATGCGGCACAGTATGGACCGACGGCGAAACTTGAGGCGAAATACGGAGAACTACGCCGTTGGATGTCGTCCAACTATTCACCGGTCCGGCGGTATGTCGTCGCTTATTTGCGTTTTACGCCGGAGGATGCGCAACAGGGTCTTTTAAGTGAAGGAAAGGCAGGTGACGCGTTTGAAGCGCTGTTTTCAGCCCCTAATTTGGAAGAGTTTCTGAAAGTAGATGACGGAAATATGATATCAAGAATAACGAGGACCCGCGAGGCTCTCAATCTTTACGGAGAACACTTGCGGCAACTCCTCGCCAGGGGATGACACCGTGCTCCAGAGTTTCAGACATGCCGACTTCAACGAACTTGCAGGACTTTGGAGTTCCTACTTCCCACCCCGGTATCGCGTTGACGCCGACCTTTTGAGGCTCAACACGGTTGAATGTCCGGTTTTTGATTGGGGCGCTTCTCTGATCCATGCCCCCGATGGGCCCGCTCATGGTTTTGTCGTCGTCAAAAAGCCTGCAGCCGGGACGCTTTATCCAGGCAAAGTATCCGATGACGCTTACTTAACCGCCATTGCTTACACCGAGCCGCAGACCGCAGTGGACATGCTGGCCGAAGTCAAATCGATCTTGCGGAACCGCGGCGTGCGTAAGTTGCATTTCGGGCAGGACGCATGGCACTTTTTCCCTGGGGTTCCCACTGACTTTGCCGCCTTGAAGAATCTCTTAGAGGTCGAGGGCTTTACCGAAGGATCTGAGGCGTACGACATGGAACGGGACCTCACTGACTATGAGAACAAGTTCACAATGCCGGAAGGCTACAAGGCGCGTTCTTTGGAAATGGGCGACCTCGACAAAATCAAGGAATTCATGCTCGAAGAGTTTCCGGGACGCTGGCCGTACGACCTTGAAGAGAAGATCAAGCGCGAAGGCTATCCGCATTGCGTCATCGGTTTATTTAGAGGCGACCAGGTTGTTGGCTTCGCCCGGGTCCAAAAATGGGACGACAAAGTGGCCATGGCCGGAGGAGTCTGGAAGATGGACCTCGGCGACAACTGGGGCAGCTTGGGGCCCATCGGTATTTCCGCCGCTTTGCGTGGAAAAGGCCTCGGGCAGGCGCTTTTGGGAGCCGCTTTGATGCACCTGAAGGAAAAGGGCGTGAAGCAGTGCCTCATCGACTGGACAATCCTGGATAAGTTTTATGGCGAGCACGGATTTGAAATCGCTCGGCGATATAAGTCGATGAACCTTGATCTAGAATCGCTTCCAGCGGGAAAGCAGAGTCGGAAAGACGTCGGTTTGACGTAACTGAGGACCCAGACAAATCCGGTTACCTATCGTCTAAATTGTTTGGGAAGCCGGAATGGACCAAATCGACTACGCGGGCGCTAGAAAACGAATTATCATCCTCGGAGGCGGCTTTGCGGGCGCCTACGCGGCTAAGCAACTGCAGAGCTCTCTCCCAAAGGGTTGGGAGTTCACCCTCTTTGACCGAAACAACTTTCTTCTCTTTTATCCCCTCCTCGTAGACGCAGGAGTTGGCAGTCTCGAGCCTCGACACGTCGTCGTCCCCATCCGAGACTTCGTGAGAGATCAAGACTTCCGCATGGCCGAGATCATTGGGGTTGATTTGCATAAGCACCAGGTCCGTCACCGAATGATCGGCAGCGATCTCATTGAATCGATGCCCTACGACCATCTCGTCATCGGTCTCGGTTCAGTCACCCGAATGCCACCGGTTAAGGGCTTAGAACAATTTGGATTCCAGCTCAAGAGTCTTGCGGACTCGATATCCCTTAGAGACCGCGCGGTGCGCCTCTTGGAACTGGCGAACACGTTGGATGATGCCGAGCAGCGCAAGG
>JANYLD010000192.1 GCA_025363835.1 Armatimonadota bacterium | reverse complement strand
GGATCGTTTTCGAACCCTTGGAGCCGGAACGGACCGTAACGCCCACCCCTGGTCGCAGGTGCCTCGCTCGCAACGAGGGGAAGCGCGATCCCTTCAGTTCTGCGTGGGGCCGAGGCGAAACTTGGGGGCGGAACGCATTTTTTCAAGATTCCCCGGATTTCTCATAGGGTTCTTGGGGCGGCAAACCGAGAATCAGTAGAGATGGCAGAGGCGAAGACCCGTCGCCGCGCCTGAAACCACGGAGGATAATGCATGCCGCTGTACGCCTATACGGCCATTGACGCGTCAGGCCGCACAGTTAGAGCTACGATCGAGGCTGACAACGAGCAGCTCGTCTTAGCAAAACTGCGCGATCAATCGCTGCACTGTACCGAGATCAAAAAAGCCTCTTCAGGAATGAAGACAAGCTTTGGTAAAAAGAAGATGAAGCCACGTTCGTTGGTGGTCTTCTCTCGTCAGTTTGCAACGATGATCGATGCGGGTATTCCCCTCGTTCGATGTCTGGACATTTTGACGGGCCAGATGAAGGACCCTGCCCTTAAGGAAGCGTTGGAGGCTATGACGGCCGACGTTAAGGGTGGTCTTATGCTTAACGAAGCGATGGTAAAGCACCCGCACATCTTTAACAAGCTTTACGTCAACATGATTCGCGCGGCTGAAGTCGGCGGTATTTTGGATCAGATTCTAGACCGGCTTTCCGGCTTCTTGGAATACGAGGCCGAGATTAAAGGCAAGATCAAGGGCGCCATGATGTACCCAGTATTGGTGGTCATCTTCTCCCAGATCATGCTTTTCGTTCTCTTCTCCTTCGTGCTTCCGAAGTTCAAGGACATCTTTACCGGCATGGGCGCAACATTGCCGCCGGTTACGCAGGCTCTGTTCTCCGTGGGAGACTTCATGTCGAAGTTCTGGTGGCTGATCATCCTTTGCGGAATCGGCGGCTTCTTCGGTGTGAAAGCTTGGGGCAAGACCACCAAGGGCCGCTATACGATGGACACGGTGAAGCTCCGCTTCCCGATCGTGGGCGAACTCGCTCTTAAGATGAGCATCGCCCGTTTCAGCAGAACGTTCGGAACCCTTATTAACTCGGGCGTTCCGATGATGCGGAGTTTGGAAATCACGGGTGAGACGCTTGGCAACGTGGTGCTTTCGGGCGCTATTGAGCAGACGCGACTTGCGATCCGAGAAGGTCAGAAGCTTTCGGCTCCGCTGGCCGCCTCAGGTCTCTTCCCTAACATGGTTACCACGATGATCGACATCGGCGAAGAGTCAGGTCGACTCTCCGAGATGATGGTCAAGGTTGGCGACTTTTACGATCAGGAAGTTGAGGCGGCCGTTAAAGGTTTGACCTCGATGATTGAACCGATGCTGATCATCTTCCTTGGAGTTGTGGTCGGATTCATCGCGATCTCGATCATGACCCCGATCTTCAAGTTGGTCAACAGCATCCACTAGTAACTCGGAGCTCGGATCGCGGATCTCGGAACGGCTATTCCGAGATTCGCGCTCCAACCGAGTGACACGAAAGGGGGCGAGCGGTCTCTGTTAGCGTGCCAATAGGCACACAGGAGGCCGCAGCGACTATAAGCGGAAAGCGGATTTCGGAAGACGTCCGAGATCCGCGGTCAAAGGTCCGAGATTGAAAGGGTTGGTAAGTGAAAATAATGGCTGAAATAGCGGGCGAATATCAGGATCCCGAACTTCTAGTGCTTCGGTATCTGGATGATCCCAGACCGGAACTTAAAGATCTCATCATGGAGCAATACCGCTTCATGGTTGAACGCACTGCACGGCGCTTCAACGGTTTGGAGACGCATGATGATTTAGTCCAAGTGGGCTTTATTGGCCTGCTGAATGCGCTCACCAAATTTGACCCGGCCGCCGGGGTCCGCTTCAACACCTACGCAACCTACTTGGTGGCAGGCGAGATCAAGCATTATTTGCGCGACCGCTCTCAGACCATCCGCCATCCAGCCTGGCTTCAAGAGCTTCGCCACAAGGTCAATCGTTCCGTCGCGACCCTCCAACATGACCTGGGCCGCGCGCCTACCGAGCGAGAGATCGCCGAGAATTTAGCTATTCCTGAAGCACAAGTCAGAGAGGTTTTCTCCACTCAGGACATGCTCCGCCTCGCGTCATTGGATGCGGGAACGCAGGGAGACGATGATGGTGAAAGCGAAGGCGAGCGCCTCGATGCTTCCGCGTTTTGTCCTGAGCAGCTAAGCGTTGAAGACCGGGTTCTGTTGGACCGAGCTATGAGCCAGTTACGGGATTTGGAGCGCCAAGTTCTGGAGCACTTCCACTTCGACGCGATGAATCAGACGGAGATTGCAAACAAGCTCAATATTTCTTGCAACTACGTCTCCCATATTTTAAGGCAGTCTTTGGCCAAGCTTCGCAAATTCCTCGTTACCGAGGAAGAGCGGGACCGGCTGCTGAAGCGACAGGCGGCGGAGTTGACCTACGACGTTATCGATCCGGTGACCGGGGCTTATACGGAAGCGTTCCTGCGAGCGCGGCTGGATGAAGAGATCCACCGGGCGACCAGCAACGGTGACAAACTTGGCGTAGTTTTTATCAACTTTACAGGCCTCGACACCTTGCGCCGATTCTATGGCGAATCGAGTGTCGACGACTTCATGTCGGACGTGGCTGAAGTGCTCAAAGAAAGCGTTCGACGCCTTGACATCGTCGCTCGGTACGGGGACACAGGCTTTAGCATTTTGCTGCCGTTTGTGAAGCACGGTGTAGAGATCGTTCAGGACCGATTGCTGGCCAAGGCGGCTAGCTGGATGTCTGGGCGGTACGCGGAGAACAGCCCGGTCAAGGTTGAAGTTGCTTGCGCTACAACGCCGGATGATGGACGGTCCGCCGCCGAGGTTTTGTCCCGTGTAGTGCTGCGTCCTGCGAACGAACCGGAGTCTGCAACGAAGGCGGCTTAGCCAGTTCTGCCGGGGCTTCGGTGGGTGCTGCAGTCGGGACACCCTGCCAATTTGCAAGACCGTCCCATCTTTCAGGATCAAGGAGCAGGGCATGTTTGGGGTTCTTTTGTGGCCACCAGACAAGAGCGCCTGCAAGGGTGCGAACAACATTTGCGTTGGCCGGAAGATCCATGGCAGCGCTGGTCTCCAAGTTGCGCAGGGTCGTCTTGTCCGGAGTGGCGACGATGGCACAGAGCGGCCTTTGGTCGTCAAGGACCCGGATTGCGCCTCGATCCTCGAGGACGTCGGTTCGATCTCCCGTAGCCAGGTTTGCCGTGCCGACTCGGTTTAGCTCGTCTTGTTCAGCTTCGATATAGGCGACGTCTCTGTCTCCAAGCAGCGCGTAGGCCCGGAGTCGGGTGCCGATATTCGTGTACGTGAACTGCTCTGCGACTGGGTCGTAAACACTGACGCCCCAATTTCCTGCCCGCCTCACGATGGCGGCAGGTTCCTCGTTCAGGGGAAAGAGGCGGTGATCAATGCTGCCGCTGGCGAGGGTTAGTCCTTCGAATTTGCCGAGAAGCTCCGGCTTTGGTTTAGCAACGCTAAGGTCCACCTTTACTAGAACTTCGAGCCAGGTGTAGCCTTTCTTGTCGATCCATCTCGGGACAAAGTAGGCGTCGGTGCCGAGGCGGAGTGCGCCGGAGAGCGCCGAGGCTTCCAAAAATCTTTGACCTTTGGCGGCGGCTTCCAGATTTGCGTGGATTTGGTCTTTTGAAAACAGCTTTGGAGATACGGAAAGCTCTTTAAATCGGGTGTCGTAGATCCAGTGTCCATTGCGGATGGCGAGGCCGCGTTTGTCCCAGACGGTGTAGGTGTCGCCCCGGCGGAAGCGGACGAAGTCCGGTGCCGCAGGCTGACTTTGCGTTGATACCGGCAATACAAAACCGGAACTCTCAATCAGGAAACTGCCCTGGTAGTATTGCAGGGAAGTTTGGGCTTGCGAAGCGGCTATGAGAAGCGCGAGCCCTATCATGGATGAACAATAGTGTACTGCCGAGATTGCCACCGATGGGACATTGAAAGCCGCCGTTGTTTGGACGGAAAGGTGAATCCGATGAGCTGGGAGGAATCGGTGAACGTGGCGAACGTGCTCGGCGTGCGGGCGATTTGCGTATTTAACGATTACCGGGAGCGGCTGGTGGGCAGTCGGCTCACGCAAGCTCAGAACTCGGGGCTAGGGACTCAGAACTCGGCAGTAAGGGCAAGCGATCCGAAGTGAGATCGAGACCTAGGACTCGTTGGTATTTTTGAAACCTGGTCAGTGAATTGCGCTGTAATCCTCTTATGAGGAACCCGCTGACAACATTTGCCCCTGTTGCTTTGATCGCCGTTTGCTCAACCGGAATGGTTGTCGCTCAAAGCAGCAAGGCGGCTCCTGGACCGAGCCTGCACTACGCTTATCACCTCGTGCACCCAACGGAATCCGAAGAGATGGCCGTGAATTGGAACGGTGTGATTCTCTGGAAACAGCTGCCTAAAATGGATGCTCTTTGGATTCAAAAGGATGGCAAGACCTTCCTGATTACCGATAAGGCAACTCTCGAGGCCATGCGAGTTGCTACGATGCCGCTCAGGCACTCGCCAGCCTATTCGGATACGAAGCAATGGCATGAGCAACGAGATAAAGAACATCAACAAGTCTATGTTCAAACGGACAAGATCGTGAAAGAGGCGATCGAGAAAGGACTTGAGAAGCCCGCGCGCATGGGCACGTGATGTGAAAGGCCTACCTGAAGCCTAGCGCTCCTAGTAGGCTTTCCCTGTGTATATTCCACGCCACTTCGCGGTCGATGACCGCGAAGTCTTGCATCGAGTCATTCGCGAGCACAGCTTTGCCACGTTGATTAGCTCCGGTTCGCGGGAGCCGTTTGCGACTCATATTCCTTTGCTCCTGGAAGGCGATGAGTTGATTGGGCACATGGCGCGGGCGAATCCGCATTGGAAGATGTTTGACGGGCGGGCGGCTTTGGCCATCTTTTCTGGACCGCATGCCTATGTCTCGCCTCGGTTTTACGTGACGGCGCCAAATGTGCCGACATGGAATTACGTGACAGTCCACGTTTATGGGAAGCCGGAGGCGATTGAAGGGGCAGAAGAGTCGGCGGCGATTTTGCGGCGGTCTTTGGACATTTATGACCCAAGCCTTCCCCGGTCCGAGGAGTTGGAGGCTTATATGGCATCGCAGCTTCGCGGAATCGTAGCGTTTCGGATCCCGATCGAACGGATGGAAGGGAAATTTAAGATGAATCAGAACAAGAAGCCGGAGGATAGGAGCGCAGTGATAGATGCCTTTTCGGTTTCTGGTGAGCCCGCGGAGTTGGCGGTTGCGACCGTGATGAGAGATCTCAACGGATAGGGTTTACCTGCGAATTTGAACCCCGAATTCTGCACCATCTTCAGAACTAAAAATTACGGGTGAGCTACCGGGGATATCGCTTGGAAACGCTCAACCCCCGGCTAATCTCTTGCCCCCACGGGGGCTCTTACGTGTTAGAACTTGATCCGGAAGGCTTCGTCCACGGGGGAGTCGCCGGAGATTTGCGTGTGGATGTAAATCACCATTCGAACCGGCGTGAACCCGTCTTTGATGGGAAACACCCACTTGACCTTATACGGCGACGCCGCTGGCAAGGTCTTGAAGCCGTCATCCCTGTTTTGTAGGGTGCCGATTACTTCGTGATCGGATGAGTCGTACATCGTCAACTTAGTGCTATTGCTCTGGAAGTTGTAATCCTTGGCCACCTTCTCCGCGTTTTTGACCTCGAGCGTGTAAACCGTGCCGTCCGAGCTCGATTCCGTACTTGAAAGGACTCGGAGCCGGGTCTTGCCGTTGAACAGCCATTCGTCAAGCTTTCCTTCTGGACCGTTAGCCTGGTTGGCGCCTCCAGTCGACGCGAGACTGGCCGTGCCGCTCCCCTGCTTGTAGCTCACGCTCATGCCGAGGGCTCTAGCAACATCGGCTGCGGGGACATAGAGTTGGCCACCGACCACTAAGCCTTTGCTTGACAGAGGTTTGCCATCCATCATTACGCTAATCCACTTGCTCTGCGCGAACACAAGAGTGGCAACTCCGATGACAGTTAAAATTGATGCGAGGCGTCTCAGATTCATTCAGCAAGTATACGGCGTCAACAGTGACCAGCCCTGGAGTTTGGAGGAAGCGGTCCCGCGGCTTCCTAGGATGCTATGGTGCCATTGCGGCCGATGCGTCGGTAGATCACGTAAGACATGACTGCAGGCCAGAGGGCGATGGCCATTAGGTAGGTCATCCAAATTCCGAACGGGAGGCCTATCATGGCAAGAATGACGCCGAGGGCGCCGCCGGCAGTCCAGATGCGGGCAGCGACGCGGTGCGTTTGATCCCAGACTCGCTCGTCGGCCAAAGTCCAAGGCGTTCGGATGCCCATCCAGAAGTTGCGGCGGACCTTGCCAAGCACGTTGCCCATGAGGGCGAAGAACGCAAAGAGGACGGCGGCCATGGCTCGCTCAAGCGGGAATGAACCGTTAAGCGTGGCTTCCAAGATGACAATGTGTAGAATCGTCAGCATTCCGATCGCGAGCACCATGATGTAGTTGTAGGTGCCCCGAAACGTGTCGATCTTGAACTTCTCGGGCGAGATCGCCGGGAGGGCGACCCCGAGCAGGGCCGTGAACATCATCGATCCGGGCATGACCAGAAGGGATATCCACTTGGACCCGTATTGATTAACTTTGCCTGAGGCGTCCCAATGGGTCGGAACGATATTGGGCAGTTTGGTAGCCATGTAAGCCGAATAAGCCAGGGCAATGAGCGTTAGGATTGCCGAGACGGAAACCATGCGACGAGTAGTCATATCTCCTCTTGGGAGTCTTTGGCTTGGAGCAGGTCGAGCACGGTGGTCAGCAGATCTTGGACAACAGTTGTGTTCAACGAGTACATGATCTGTTGGCCGTTTCTGCGGGTGCGGATGAGGTCTGCCGATTTCAGCACGTTGAAGTGATGAGACATCGACGGGCCTGAGATCGCGAAGTGGCTGGCGAGATCGCCGGCCGACATCTCTCCGGCGTTGAGAAGCCGGAGAATCTTTCTCCTGGTCGGATCCGCTAGCGCACGAAACGTATCGTCGCGCCCAGAGTGTGCCTGTTCCTTAGACATTTAGACAACCGTCTAAATTATACGATGGTTTTTGGTG